>NZ_JAUBRK010000004.1:133922-193356 GCF_036701825.1 Microcoleus sp. MOSTC5
TTTTAGTCGGTTTTAACCGACTTTCGCTATGAGACGGGGATTTGAATCACTCCTCGGATCTTCGGGTAAGCCCGATCGCCCCAAAGTCCGATAAAGAGGACTGAAGTTGCCGATCGTTGAATTTCGCCCTTCAGTCGGTTTTAACCGACTTTTGCTATGAGACGGGGATTTCAATCCCCGGCGGGCCTTGATGTAAACGCAATAGCTGCAGAGCCCGCGAGTCGGAGAGTCGGCCAATGTTTTTCAATTAATTCTCTGCCGAATTCGGGTGCCACCTGGTGGGTGGATTGTCTTGATCCGTGATTTGTTCTAAATGGGAATTGGTGGTTTTTTGCAAGTGATGTTCCTTTTGATTTATCACATAAGCGACTGCTGAGTCTAGTTGTTTTTGTCCTAAAGAAAATACTCCGTATCCTTCTTGCCACGAAAATTTATTGGGATTTTGCAAAGTTTGATTGAGATAACGGCTGCTGCTACCTTTAATATTTTTAACGAATTCAGCGATCGATTGTGTCGGAGGAATGGAAACTATTAAGTGGATGTGATTTTCTGTGCCGCCTATCGCATGAAGGATGCAATTGAGGCTGTCTGCTTTGCCGATGATATAAGAGTAAAGTTCGCTTTCTTTTGCGGGAGATATGAGAGGCTGTCGCTCTTTTGTTGCCCAAACTAAATGATAGTACAGCCGCCACATTGCCATAAAGATTTTTCCTCCTAATTCTTTAGGTTAATTTATCATTTTGTGACCAAATCCGAGAGTGCGATCGGGGTCGATCGGCCATTCCCACGATCCGACAGTCCGACAGGGATTGAAATCCCTGTCTCATAGCTGAAGTCCTCTCAAAGAGGACTGAAATCGGCGATCGTTTGATTTGGTTCTTCAGTCGGTTTTAACCGACTTTCGCTATGAGACGGGGATTTGAATCCCCGGCGGATCTTCGGGTAAGGGCGATCGCCCTGAAGTCCCCGATCCTTTGATTTAGCGCTTCAGTCGGTTTTAACCGACTTTTGCTATGAGACGGGGATTTGAATCCCCGGCGGATCTTCGGGTTAGCCCGATTCCCCAAAGCCCGATCGCCCGATCGACATTATTGACCTAATCGTTGCTATTTTCCCCTCCTAAATTGGGCGGTGAAAATTTGATGTCGGCCCAAGACAACTGTCTGCTTTGATTGCTGTTGCTTTCGAGTTCTTCTTTAAGTTTGGCAATATCAACGGTATCGTTTTTGGCGGAACTGTTGGTTTGGGCGATCGCATCTTTGAATTGCTGAATGTTTTCGGCCGGATTTGCTTTAATATCTTCCACCGCTTTTTTTAAATTGCGTTGATAGTGGGCGTTGCCAATTGCTTCTTCCTTCGATCGCGAACTGGTTTCAAAGCATTTGTCCAAATCGGCGTAAATGCCTGTACGGCGGGGCTTCGTGTAGTATTGGCGTTCTGTATCAAGGAGTTTTGCCATCAATTCGAGGTGCATTTTGTCCTCGCTACAAATCTCTTCGATCGCAGTCCATTCATCGCTACCTAGGAGTTTTCTTTCGGCGGCGGGACGGGAATCTTCAAAAGGTTCGCCCGTGACTTCTTCGTAAATCCGGGGCAAAGAATCGTCGAATTCGTGCTTTTCTTCCAGCCAAATGCGGCGGATTTCGCTAAGTTCTTCTGGGGTAATTAAGGTGATATCGCGCATTTCTAGGGGTGCGGTTTTGCGGACGTGGGTTTGTGCTTCCAGGACTCGTCTCAGCCAGTGTTCTCGCCAGAATTTGGTGTAGGGCCCTGGGATGGGTTCGACGGAGGTTGTGTCGTCGCCCATGTTGCGTTCAAACAGTTCTACTCTACCGTAGATGCGTCGGAAGTCTCTTTTTGGGCGATCGTTTTTAATGTCTAATTCGTTGCGAATATCGAGAAGAGGCTGCATCCATTCTTTTTCTTCATCGTTTTGAATCATTGCCTCCATTGATTTATCTTGGCTTACCATTGTGCAAACCCAGCAGCCAAAGCGAGAACTGCCGCAGCTAGGGGTAGAAGTATCGACAACTAAAGGACATTCATTGTCTGCTGTTGCACCTCGATACATGGTAAATAAATCTTTGTTGCTATTTTCCCAAGGATTAGACCACTGATTTAGATAAATCCAGACTTCATCAGTTCGCCAATCTTCTATCGGACTATAAATTAGGGAATTAGGCAGACTAGGACTCTGATAAAGCAGAGATTTAATGGAACTAGATTTATCATTTAGACGGTCACTCATGCGACCTATTTCATGTTTCTCCATTGAAACAGCGCGTTTAATACTTTCAGCTTTGCGAGTACCCAATATAAGAATTACTTCTCCATTGATTCTCACCATATCACGAACAAACCGATTAGAAGGAAGGATTTTCAGGCGTTCAGTACACCAGCGAAATCCATGTCTCGGTGCTGGGTAGCCTTTTCCCATCAAGTTTACCCAGAAAGTATCTTTGACATCTGGATAAAGCATATAAGGTTCTATTGGTAGCTGTTGCTCTATAGCAGCAGACTTCATCTGTTTTAATGACTGACGTACCCAAGTAGAAACTATCGGGTTTTCTACAAGTGTATCGGTTGTGATTACATAGATTTTTTTCGTTCTTTTTTCAGGTGGCAATTCTGCTATCGCATACCAGATAAGCTGCACTACCGTAGTGCTGTCTTTTCCGCCGGAATATCCTAACACCCAAGGTATATCATCTAAACAATATAACTCTTTAATTTCTTTACTTAATTTTTCTATTTCTGCCACTAACTCACTAACACTACGGGGTGGAAAAAGTGGTATTTGCATTGTTTCTGTCATGTCTTTAACCTCAGTTACTTAATTAAGCTCTAAATACATTTAGCCGATGCCATTCTAGCGATTCAAGTCTTGGTAAATCTTGGTCTGAAGCCGGCAGGAGAATAGTTTCACTATGAAAATCTTTCATACATCTGGCATTGGGGGATTCCTCTTCTAAGTCATCAGCGACGATAATTCTGTAATTATCATCTATAGCAAACCAACCTTGGTCAAAAGCCCAATGATGATTTTTGCATAATGATATCCCATTATTAATTTGATTATCATAAAATTTTGAAAACGGCTTAATATGTGAGCCATCTACAATATTTTGAGTTATATTCCTCATGACTTTCAATCGACAAAATGCACACTTGTAATCATATGTATGTACTACTGCTTTCCTGAAGAAAGCATTTCTCACAGCAGATTTGGTTAAATAAAATCTCGGTTCTCCGTCAGGAATTTCTGCTGTCGCAGACATGGCTCTTTCTGTCTGACTAACATTTTCAAACTCTTGATTGACTTGTAAAATCTCTCCAATATCGTCTCTATTTGATGAAAACCATTTAGCAATCAGTGTATCTATTAATTCCGATCTAGAATTTTGGTCTTGGAGTAAATCGAATAATTCATTATCCCAACTACCGTATTCTACAGCTTCTCTTAGCTTGTTAGTTGTTTTAGGCTTTGAACCGTTAAATCCCGATTTCAATGTTTTATGCCAGAATCCATCGCCTTCCAAATGCCAAAATGGATAGTACAAACCACGATTGTGAGAATCAGAACCTAAAATTTCCCAATACTTGTTAAATGTTTTCACCAACTCGTCCGAAACATAAATTCGATTATCCCTAATTATTCCTTGAGCAATTAGATCGATGATTGACAATAGTAATATTGGCTTATGATTAGCTTGACCACGTTGGCGTGTATTACTGACATTAAGAGCGGCAAAACGTTGTCGATAATACGCTAAATTCTTATTTTCGGACTCTTCTCCTGTAGTCATTTTCTCCTCCCGCTATGATCAAATAAAATCCGGCCTGAAATTTTACACTATTGTCAACAGAGGGTTAAGTGCCACAAGGCACAACCATAAGGCAGAAACTAGACAATTTAAGCAGTGTCAGCAGACTAAAAAATTATTTTCTAGCCTAAACTGGTGATAATTATATCACTGTCAGCGTGCATCTGCGGTTTCCAAACCCAACCTCACCTTCAAATAATCAGTCATCCAACTAACACTCGCCCTCGACTTAGAAATCCCCCCTTTCAACAAAATCCCTCCCTCCCAATCAGGATTAGAAATCGACCAATCAACCTGCTGCAAAAGGCTCAAACGTTCCTCCCAACTCTCAGGAAAAACCGATCGCAAAGCGGCCCCAACTTCCCCCAAACTCTCAAGCACAACACTGTGACAGTGTACGCAATCCCGGCGCACTTCCCCCGCCGCAACTTGCTTGTGCAGAACTAATTGCCAATCTGGAATAAAACTGCTAACCGCATTCCAATAACTAACCGCCAGTTGTATTTTTTGAGCAAGTTCTTCCTCTTTATGTTCTTTTTTGGTGCGAGAACCAGAGAGTTTTGCCTGTTCGCTGCCGTGAATATTAGACAGCAAAGCCATGATAGCACGATCGATCGCACTCAGCGCAAACAATTTGTGCGATCGCCCGTTCAAACTCCCCCTCTCCATCTCAGTCAAACACCGGAAAACCTCAACCTGCTTAACAACCGCCTTCACCACAAAAGCGCGATCGTCCCGGTGGTTGTAAAGTAGACTTAGCGACGACTCCAAAGGAACTTGAAAACCGTTCAAATCAGCAAACATCTGCTGCGATTTTTCCAACCCAATATCGAGAAACAAAATCAGCGCCACCGTCTCATATCCCAACTGCGGATTTTCCCTCAAAGCCATCTCAAAAGCCGCGCGCCGATGCTGTCCGTCATTAATAGTAAACTTAGCATCCATTGGCACTCGCAAGCGACCGATTTTCCGTTCTTCGGCCTCATTTCCCACTGCTTCAAAAGTAATATCCGCATCAATCGAAGCAGCAATAGCCCCACAAGTATAATTTGTAGGATTCTTAACAAAATACTCAGCTATTTCGGGAATCCTAGCTTTGTTAAGCGCGCGTTTCGCCCGCATAGACGGCGGCAAATCTTCAGATTCAAAGGGAAACAATTTCGGCAAAAAACGCACCGGACACATCGACACGTAATATTCGCGACCCGCTTGAATGCCCCGAATTACCGGCAAAATGTATTCAAAAGAAGGAGTAGACATATTTTAGAATGGGGAATGGGGCATTGGGAATGGGGCATTGGGAATGGGGCATTGGGCATTGGGCATTGGAATTAGGCATTAATAACTATTGAATTTTTGCAAATTTTATGGTAATGGGGTGGACTATTAGAGCATAAATTAAGTATTTCACAATGTTTTTTTAAAAACAAGTGTTGACATAAACTTTAATATATGATATTTTTTGGAAAAATACCCAAATTATATAAAAACCGCCGATGAATAGTGATCCAGCGGATGACCTCGCTAGCAAAATTTTAGAAAAAGAAAATAGCGACAGACAGGAAATCGCACTTTTATTAGATAATTATTTAGGAAAGGACGATCGCATTTTCGTACAAAAAACCCAGATGGGAAACAGCGAAGCATACATCGGTTCAGTCACCCTAGAATGGTTAGACTCTCGCGTCCGTTTCGCCTCACAAATGCCGCTTTTCCGCCAAAAATTCGACCTCCAAACGAACAACATCGTCCGCGACGACGAAACCATTGACGAAATTATCCAGCGTCCCTTAGATTGGTCGCGCCAAGCCACCCTCACTCAATATTTAGCCGCCAGAAAATCGCACAAATTCCCCGCAGTTTTAGTAGTCGTCAGTCCCCCGTGGGTAGACAATCCTCTAGCCGAGGAATGGGATAAAAATGGCGCAGCAACCAAATCGGCTGCTGAATTTACATCCTTTGATAAAAACGAGAACTTAGGGCTTTTGAATGTCTCTCAAAAAGTCTCAATTTTTGCCTTAGACGGCCAGCATCGGCTGATGGGAGTTCAAGGTTTAATGAGTTTAATTAAAACCGGAATCCTGCAAAGATACAACAAAAATAAAAAACCTGTCGGCGCTGCAATTACTCTGGAAGATTTAGCAGAAGAGTATCAAATAGACCCCGAAACAGTGTATAAATTAGCTCACGAAAAAATCGGGATTGAGTTTATCCCGGCGGCGGTAGCGGGGGAAACGCGACAGCAAGCACAACGGCGCGTGCGATCGATCTTTGTGCACGTTAACCTAATGGCCGTAACGCTGAGTCAGGGCCAGCTAGCATTATTGAACGAGGACAACGGATTTGCGATCGCAGCCCGAAAAATTGCCGTTACCCATCCCTTATTAAAAGAACAAGATGACAGAAATCCCCGCGTCAATTGGGACAGCGCCACAGTCGCAGCTAAATCAACTGTCTTAACCACATTGCAAGCGCTGCAAGATATGTCCGAACGGTATTTAGAATACAAATTCCCTCATTGGAAGCCGGAACGAAAAGGTTTAATCCCCATGCGTCCCGAAGATGAAGAACTAAAAGAGGGAATTGAAGAGTTTAAAAAATTGTTCGATCATTTAGCCACTTTGCCCAGCTATCAAAGAATTGAAAGCGGCGAAGAAACGGCCGAATTGCGCCGATTTAGTTTTGAAAAGCCAGGGGGCGAGGGAAATATTTTGTTCCGTCCAGTCGGTCAAGTTGCTTTAGCTAATGCTTTGGGAATTCTAGTATTTAGAAAGAAACTTTCCCTGAAATCTATTTTCGACAAACTCCGCAGGTACGATGTCGATGAAGGATTTAGCCACATGGACAATCCTGAGTCTGCCTGGTACGGGATTTTGTACGATCCGAACAAAAAGCGAGTGCTAGTTTCTGGAAAGGATTTAGCCACGAAGTTAATTGTATATTTGGTGGGGGGAATTCAGGACGATATGGAGCGAGCTCATTTGCGGCAAGCGGTGGCGGAAGCGAGGACTTTTGAGGATAAAGCTATTAGTTTTAATGGCAGGTTTGTGCAGCCGCAAGAGGTAGGATTGCCGCCAGTGCTTAGCTAAGTTTTTATGCTGATAGCTGCTGCAATCAGGGATTGAAATTTAGGAGTATTTTAAAGCGCGATCCCTAAATTTTGATCCTAGTTAACGTTATTTCTTGATTATGATTGTTGCTGATTGCGGAAGCTATCGATAATCTCATTGATTTCTTCAACGGCGACCGTTTCTTGGTCAGATTTGGCATAGATGATGAGCAAGATGAAACAAGTGGTTGATGTGACTTGATAAATAATGCGATAGCCTCCACTTTTTCCTTTACTGAGGTCGCTGTTTTTGGCTCTTACTTTGAATACGGTGTAGCCCGTACCAGAAATGCGATCGCCTGGATATTCGCCTGCTTGCAACTGCTGTAGGAGAGGTTGCAAGTCGGTTTGAATTTGGCGATAGCGTTTGGCGAGGGTTTGGAGTTGGCGCTTGAATTGATCTGCAAACAGAACCTGGATGCTGGGTGCTTCAGACATCAATACCATCCCAAAGTTCTGCGATCGGGTGAACTTTGCCGTCTTCTACTTCCTGAAGCGCAATTCGGAGGCTGTTGAGGATATCTTCTTTAGATACCTCGTCTTCGTCTTCTTGAAATAGTTGACCCAGGGATTGCAAAATCAGGGTTTCGATCGGCAAGTTGAGTTGGCTAGCTTTCTGAAGAAGCTGCTGTTTTAAGCGATCGGGGATGGTGAGGGTAATTTGCATGGGGTTTGCCTCTGGCTTTTAATAGTATAGACCAATTCTCACAATCTGGCTTCCTTTAACAAAATAAGTTCGGCTCCTAAAGGCAAATGATCGGACTCAGTTGCCTCCAACACCGAACTCGATTTAGCACCCCAATGCTTTGAATACCAAATATAATCAATCCGGAAAACCGGATAATTTAATCTCCAGTTCGACCTTTTTACCAAGAATTTAAGTTCCCAACCGTGAGGCCAGGTAAAACCCAACCCCCATCCCGATTTTCGGAAAGCATCTTGCATGACTTTCTGCACCCTGTCATAGTCTTGAGTTTCGTCTGTCATATTAAAATCCCCCGCGACAATTACTGGCAGAGTTTCTCGCTCAACTCGCTGCACTAAATCTTTAATTTCAGGCGATCGTTTGTCATATTTGTAAACTGGAATTTTGATAAAACCAAATTTTTTAGACATCTTCAACCACGGCCCGGTAGCTTGCATATTATAAATCACTACTTCTTGTCCGTTAAATTTAATAATTGCCCGCTGCTGCGTTTCTGGATGGCCTGCTAAATGCAGTATTTCGCTGGATACAATTGGATATTTACTGAGAATTCCTGCAGGGGGTGTGCCAATTTGATAGGGGTAGTCTGCTTTTAACCAGGTGAAAGCTCTTTCGGTATGTTTCCTAACGATTTCTTGTAAAAAGATAATATCGGGTTTTTGCTGCTGAATCAGTTTAAATAAAGTAGGTGACTGAGTTTTATGCCAACTGAGGTTATGGGATAAAATTTTGATGCTGGGCTGCGAGTCTGTGATGTTGATGGGTGCGGGAGAAAAGTATTTGACGTGGAGCCAACTTATTAGAAGAAGGCAGGCGATCGCAGAAATAATAGTGAACCATCTTTTTTTGATAATTAACAATCCGATGATGGGAAGCAGGAAAGTAGGGAAGAAAATTAAGGGGATAAACGTGCTCATTAAGGCAATAATTCCTATTCTATCCCAAAAGATTAGTTTGATAAGGAAATAGCAGATAATAAATGCTGAGTAACTGTAAGCAAGAAATTTTGCAGATGCCTTTAAGCATCTCTTGATTATATCTTTTGGGATGTGCTTCATGGGGAACCTATTAAAATAAAAACTTGCTTAAATCGAATTCTTCATTTGACCGATGTTGGTTGTCTCTTTCTGAAATCAAAACCAACAACAGGCGATCGGTATAATCCGCCGCACCCCGCAACTCTTCTCGTAAAATTTCCAGTCCGCCATTAGCATATTCTTCAAAAATTTGCAAGCGTTCTGCTTCCAATTGTTGGTCGAGATGGGAGAGAATTTGAGGATTTTTGGTTTCGGCGATCGCAATTAACTTAATAGCCATATCGTAACCCCTCGATACAAAGATATCAACATCTATCGCACCCGGTTCTCGTTTAGAAATTTCCCCCAAAGGCGATCGTTTTTTCCGCTGCTTTCCCAAGGATGCGGCGAAAGCGATGACATCGGCGTAAGTCTGGAAAGGGCCAGTGTTGTTATCCGATAAAGTTAAGGATTTGACTAACTCCGCTTTATCTTTAGCAATTCTAATTTTGTTAGCAGCCATTGCCATAATATCTAGTTTCTAACTATTATAAATCTCGCAAATATCCAACAGTCCGCACAGGCGCAATTCACAATGTCCGCAACAACATAATTTTTTGTGCAAAACCTCCTCTTGCTTCCCGCCGCTTCATTTGTTCCGCCAAAAGTCGATCGCCCGAAATGCCAAAACTCGCCATCACCGCATCTATTACCTCATACAAATCCGCCAATTCCGCCACCAAATCTTCCTCATCAGCCTCCGCCGCTTCCTCCGCTTCTTCAATCAATTTCTGCAGCAAAGCTTGACGGTATTCTGCCTCCGACAAAATTACAAACTCGCATTCATTCCCGCTTTTACGAATAATTTCAGGAATGCGATCGCGCACCAACTTATGATACTCTTTTTCCACGTCAAACTCCCTTCAACCTTGACTAAAAGTTTGAATCAACCAGCGATTTATTTCCCCATCATCTTCTGTTTGACTCCGGTTCAAAGCTTCCTCAATTAATGCTATTTCTAAGCCAGGTAAAACCAGTGAATTTTGAATTGTCCCACTCCTTCCAGCAGTAATAGCAAAGGCAAATACTGCATTCGTATTTGCATTAGCTGCCCAATATTCTTGGACTTCAGAATGTTCGTAAATTAAACGCTTTACTCCCAAATCATCGGCACTAGAAGATGCTCCTATTTCCACCACTAAAGCTGGAGGTGCAAACCCATTCAAATTAATGGGCGTATTTGTGCGAGGAGGTAATTCAAAATCTGCACCTATATAATAAGACAAATCAGGTTGAAATTCCCGAATACCTGTTTTGCGAAAACTGGCATTAATTAATTCAACTATTCGGATATTTCTAAAAGCTGTATAAAAATTGACAACTCTCGAAACTACTGAATTATGACGACTGTGTAATGGCCCTACTGGCGACATTTCTACCCTCATGTGTTCTTGATAGTAATAAAACTTGCCCTTTTCCCATGCTGAATCCTCAGCAAAATTCAGAAACTCTTCCCACGTCGCCTTCACCCAAATATCCGTTTCCAAAGCCTGCGTAATTGCCGAATTAGAAGTCATACTCCACCTCTACAATTTCCGTATATTCAAATTCATTTGGACTGCGCTTAACTAAAGGATAGCGCGTCCCGCCAAGTTCGATCGCATCTTCTTCACAATCAGCTTTCGGAGAATTGTACACCAGCACGTATTCCCTGCCAATGGAACTTTCCATCTCTTGAGCAACTTCTCCGCGCCACTGAGTTTTAGTTACCAAAACTACCAATTGATTCGCCAACTTCGGCAGCTTATTCGCGATTTGCTTGCGATAAATCTCGTCCAAACTCCCAAAGGGAGAATCCATTACAATTGGAAACGTACTGCTATCCGGGCCCATCAAAGTATTTTTTTGACTCCACTCCCGCACACCGTCAATAATTCCGCCGATAAACGACAAACTGAGAATTTGATTTTCTCCTGTAGAAGCGGCAACCAAAGATTCTTTTCCCGACGTATTTTCTACTAGCGTTAGTTCGTATTTATCGCTCAATTTTGGGATATAAGGAGTAAACGAAATTTGACTAAAAATATTTTGCACCCGCTTTTCTAACTGAGAACAAAACTGTTTTTCTAAGCGCGATCGCACTTCAGTTAGGCGATCGATCGCATCCTGAGTTGCAGCAATCCGGCGCTGGGCTAATACTTGCCTTTGCTCGTTTAGCTGCTGCTTGTCGATTTGCTTGTTCAAAGCCGATACCTGCGCATTCAAACTCTCAATCTGCTGCTGGTTAGAGCCTGTTTCCCGGTGCAAATCGCCAATTTTTGCCTCAATTTCATCCAACCGCTTTTGCAAGCGGCTGACATCGCCGTCAGGAAAATTTCGCAACTTGTTGTGAATATCGTCTAACTGCGTTTCCACCCGAGAAAGTTCGGTTCTGTCGCGGCTGATATTGCCTTGCTGTCGGTCAATTTCCTCCCAAAAATCAGCCACTTGCCTATCAATTTCATTTACCCGATCGCTAATCCGAATAGTTGTTTCTTCCACATCCCCAATACCCGCCTTATCCATCCAACCGCTAACCTGTTGCCGAGACTCAGAACCCTCCACTAATTCCGCACCGCAGATACACCGCTGCTGCGCTAATAACTCTTCCAAAAACGGCCGCTGAATCCCCGAAAGCAACTCGCCTTTTTCCCGCAAACCCCCGACAATCACTTCAAATTCAGCCGCCGCATCCGACAGAAACACCGCGTAACCGCGCACAGAAATTGCTCGCTTTAGAGCATCTGTAGCCTGTACAATTTGTTGCTTAAATAAATTTTTCTGCATTTGCAATTCGTCTCGTAACTTTTGTAAATCCGCAGCACCGCTAAGTTCCAACAAGTTACCACTAACTGCTTTTTTTAACTCCCCTTGGTTCGCCAATTCCCGCTCTATTTCTACTTGTCTGCTCGAAAGTTGATCGGCTTCTTGCTCAATTTTTTGCTTGTCTTTTAAAAGTTTCTTCGTTTCAGCATTCCCAATTATATTTAAATCTGTCTCAAGAGATTTTTTTGCTTCTCCTAAATGCCGGATCGATCGATTCAAGACTTCCACTCCCAGCAACTCCTTAGTAGCTTCCGCAATTTCTGCCTTCTTGTCATAGCGGACAATTTGCTCGATTCGCTCCCCGTCAAAAAAGAAATATTTATGTAAACTTTCCGGCAAAATCCGCCCGATAATATCATCGGGATGCTGATCCGGCTTCAGCCAGAGACCGTTATCTTTTGCTACATTCAGAAACAATTCATCCTTGCCATGTTCTACAGTGTTTTCACTTTTATAAGCACGACGAATTCGTCTTGCTTGGTAGCGCGTGCTGTCGTGTTCAAACACAATTTCCGCCCAACAACCTACGGCTTTTCCCATTTCCGCCTCAGCCAGAGCGCGCTTGTTTACTAATTGTTCTTCCGCCGCAAAAGCCGCGCTAAATTTTCCGTAAAGTACCCACGTAAAGGCATTCATTAATGCAGTTTTTCCAGCGCCATTATTCCCGTGAATTACTGTAATATTTTGCCCGCCCCAAGCTAGCTTAATTTCGGGGCTTTTGCCGTAAAATTGACGAAAGTTGCACAGAGTAATTGAGATTAACTTCATACAATTGCTTCCTTAATGATTTTTAAAATGTCATCGTTAATGTGGCGGGGAGCTCTCATGTACAACTTATCTTTTTCAATTTCCAATACCCGCTCAAGAATTTGTCTGACTTCGGACGACGCGCTAGTAATTGGTTGTTGTACGTCGCTGAATTCCTGGTGAGTTTGATAAGCAGAACGCTTTTCTGCTAAAATGCTTGTCGGTACGGCTGCGATCGCACTATCTTCATATCTAAATGCCATAATCAGATTTTCATTCAGATTTTCCGTCATATTGTTTTTGCAAATATTAAAATATACAGGGCCTAGGCTCATGGGCGAGAAACCCGGTTTCTACGAGTTTTGCGAACAGTCACGAGAAATCTACAAAGAAACCTGGTTTCTGAAGTCTGGGTGCGATCGCGAACTAAACTAGCAACTAAAACTGCTATCAAATAATTCTATATTCTCAAACATAAACCGAACCTTAATAAATGTCAAATATCTAATAGCCCGTACCGTCTCTGAATTTGCAACAATTTCACCCTAGCTTCTCCAGCATTGTCGGCTAAATCGGCAAATTCCAAGAACCGCTTCAACTCTTTTCGCAGCAAATTGCGCTCGACTTCTAAAGTTTCTCTGCCCAAATCTGGAGGCAAAACTATCATGTCAAATAAAGTTGCCCTTTCCTTCCCCGGATGCGGCCGCAAAATCCGTCCTCGGCGCTGAATAAACTGGCGTGGATTGCTGCTGCTTGCTAAAATTACAGCATTCCGAATTGCGGGAATATCAACGCCTTCATCCAAACAGCGAATCGCGACTAAACCTTGCAATTCTCCACTCTCAAATTGTCGGCGCAATCGTTCTCTTTCTGCTAAAGGAGTTGCCGCCGTATAAGTGTTAACTCGGTAGCCTAATTCTGAACCCAATAACTTCGCGGTTTCTGTTAGTTGGCGGTTGTTATTTCGGCGCGCGCTTCCTTCGATCGCACCGTCGCCGCAGTAAAATAAAGTGTGGGCTGTATCGAGACGGTGAATCATTAATTCTCGCAAAGCTACTAATTTATTAGCCGCAGCTCCAATCAACCGGGATCGCTGCATTAATAAAGTTGTTAAAGCATCGTTTTCTTCTGCTTTTTCATCGCCCCAAAGCGCCCAGCCAATTTTTTGAGTTAAGCGAGAATACTTGCGGGTTTCGGCTTCTGTCAATTCTACTAAAATTGGATAGTATAAATAATGTACTAATGCTTTTTGGCGGATGGCGTCGGCTAAGGTGAGTTCCGGCTGCAAAACAGGGCCGAAATAATCTAAAATAGCTTCGGTTCCCTGTTCGTCGAAATGCCTTTCTGGGGTGGCGGAAAGAGCGAGTCGCAGTCCAATATTGCGCGGCAAACTTTCTCCTAAACGGGGCGCGCCTAAATTGTGAACTTCGTCTCCAATAATCAGGGTTTTTTCTGGGAAATAGCGCAGTTGCGATTGCAAGCTATCGGACATTAATGTGGCGTTAGTGGTGATGATTGTGAGAAATAGCCTATCGCCCGTTAGCGAAGCCCTCGAAGAGGATCGCACTTCATACAAACCCGCAGCCAGCTTGTTTTGCCAACTGCGGGCGCTATCAAAAGCCAAAATAGGTTTTAAACCAAATTTCTCCGATTCGCGCGCCCATTGATTCACCAGGTGGCAGTAAGGGCAAATTACGAGCAGAACTTGCAGGTTAATTTTATGGTATAATTCAGTGGCGATCGCCAGCGCAGTAATCGTCTTGCCGCTACCCGTCGCCATCTTCAGCGTACCGCGTCCCTGATTCGCAAACCAATTAGCAACCGCCACTCGCTGATACTGTCGTAATTGCAGCGATGGCGGCATTTTCGGAAATCCAAATTGCGAATTATTAGCCGTTGAGCGATTCACCTTTAAATGCCGTTAGATGCAATATTCCCTATACTCAACTGTAACTCACGGGCGATCGAAACTTAACAGCCCAAACAAATCATCCGCCGACATTTGCAAATCCGAAAGCACATCGAGCACAGGTAAAATATCCTGATTCTCTTTCGCCTCTGGTTGCTGCTGCGGTTTAAAAACAAGAACTAATTTTTCTGCCGGGTCAATCAACCAACCCAGTTTAGCATTGTGATTTAAGCAAAACAAAATATTATTAATGACCCGAGTTGGATTTTGATCCGGCGATAAAATCTCAATTGTCCAATCCGGTACAATTTCAAACCTATTTGCAATTTCTCCGTCAGCATCTAGAGGAATACGATCCCACTCGAACACTGCTATGTCTGGAACAAGAGAACGTCCCCCAAAAGTGCAGCGCAATTCTGGAAACGCATAAGCTAACTTCTGCGGTTTGCCAACTCGATTAATAACAGATGGAAACTCGAATTGTAACGTACTGTGTTTTCCTTGGGGCATAGCTTTTTGATAAATTTGACCGTCAACATACTCGCTAGCCGGCTTAGTCTCTGGCAATAGCAGAAACTCTTCCAGAGAAATCTTTGACGGAGACTGAATTGACGTTGCCATAAGCCATTAACCCCTTAACAACTCAACTCCCGTCTTAAAAATTCATATCGCTGTCAGTTTCCCAATCAGCACAACTCTCCGATTCCACACCAGTAGGGTGCATCGCACAAACCAACAAATTTCCCCCGTAAACTTGACCGTGATAGTTGCGACAACCGCGACAAGCCGGCTGCTGCGTCGGCGAAGGGTCTACATAAGTCACCATCGACAAATCTATCTCATCAAACTCAGGGTCGAAGTCGCGGCAAATTTCAATTATCGGTTCGATAAATTCATTAAATAAACCGTCAAATTCATTGAAATAACCGTCAATGTCATTAATCAGATTATTTTGTACTTGTTCAGTAAAATCTTCCGACATCTTTGCCAAAACGTCCAGCATTTCGACAAACTCTTCGCCCATTTCGCTGAAAAAATGCTCTACTTCAGAAACAGCATTTTCCATTACTCCAAAAAAATCTTTAGACCAATCTTCCATGAATTTGACAGCTTGCTATTACAAAATATTTTACAGACAGGTGCAGCCAGCCTCATGCGAAGCGATCGCACCTACTTTCAATTCTATTACCTATTGCCTGATATCCGTCCACATCTGACAGGGGAGATATTCAAAAAGGGAACTCAAGAGTATTATCGTGAGTTCCCTTCCTGCTTTGCTGAGCGAGTTTTTTCCTGCTTAATCCCGCTTCAGCCGCCGCAATTCCTCTTGTAAATTCTGCACCTGTTCGCGGAGCTTGTCTACGCCGCCTGTCTCTTTAACATCTTTTACCGAGACATCTTCTTCCTCAGAAACAATTTCAATCCGCCGAGGTTCAGCCGGTTTTTTGTCGCCAGCCGATTCTACGGGGGGCTGCTGCTGAGCCTGTTGCACCATATCGTCAACAAAGCGACGGGCTTCTTCCGTGGACATCTCACCCCGCTTCACCAATTCGTCTGCCAGCTTTTGGGCTTCAGTGCGTAATTCAGTTAACTTGCTGCCAGCTTTTTCACCAGCGTAGGAAGCTAGCCCGACACCAAGGTACACTGCTTTTTGTAAAATATCTCCAAAACCAGGCATAGGAGCTACACCTCATAAAACTGGGTGAACCGGAGACCACGCCTATTACAAGCATCCCGTGTTGCTGCTACCTTCCGGTCCTGACAAGATTTGGGCGTTGGAATCGCGTGGATCCAGTTCATTTATCAGTATAACACAGTTATTTATTCTTCAACCACGCACCAGTGATAAATTTCATAAATAACGCAACCGTTCTTCACCAGCGGGTCTTCAGCGACGATCGCCTTCGCCTCATCCATCGAACCCGCCTCAAACAGCAACATACCGCCGCCCCGCCTCGCCCAGTAGCCAGTTTTCGCTCGGTGTCCTTTAGAAATCAACTCTCGGACATAAGCTCTGTGAGCTGGCACGTATTGGTCAAAGACAGGCTTTTCGACAATTCCTTGCTCAATTTTGACAAACCAAGGCATTTTTATTTGGGATTTTAGATTTTATATTTTAGATTGGGAATGGGCGATCGCCAATGGGATCTAGGGCAAATGCTCTATATTCCATTTTGCACTATCCTTTCTTAACTGCGATGTTATCCGATGAACCAGTCAAAACAGCGATTTTTTATTGCCATAGTGCCGCCTCCCGATATTGAACAGCAGATTACTGAGATTCAACGGTATTTTGCGGAACATTACAACAGCCGCGGTGCTTTGAATTCGCCGCCGCATATCACGCTGCAACCTCCTTTTCACTCGTTAGCGGAGGATGTTCCAACATTAGAGGAAAGTTTGAATCAGTTTTGTGTAAACCGGCGGCCCATTCCCGTTACTCTATCCGGTTTTGCTGCTTTCGCGCCCCGCGTCATTTACGCTGATGTTGTCAAATCACCCGAATTGCTGGAGATTCACAAAGATTTGATGAGTTATATCGAGGCAACTTTGGGAATAGTCGATCGAGTTTCTCAGACTCGCGCATTTGTACCGCACATGACAGTGGCTTTTCGCGATTTAACTAAGGAGAATTTTCAAACGGCTTGGTTAGAATTTGCAGAGCGATCGCTCCACTTTGAGTTTACCGCTTCGGCGTTAACTTTACTGCTTCACGACGGCCGCCGGTGGAACATCAGCAACCAATTTCCCCTTGCAGCCGAGCCTCCAACAATCCTAAATCCATCCTAAACACTCTCCCTTCTCTTTCTGCTCTTTCTTCGCGTCTTCGCGGTTCGTTTTCCCAAAAAAATATTATTAGCAAATCCTGATAAATATCATTGACTCACTACAAACCAGTTTAAAATTAAAGGCATTCGCAGCTTACCGATTAATCTTATTAGGAGTTGCAAGTGCCACAGTTCCGTAAACCGAAATTCCCGACTCTTCTAATATTTTAATTGCCGACTTAACCGTAGTACCGCTAGTGTAAATATCATCAACTAACAGCACGCCAGCGCGCGGGCGCCGGCGACGAAAATCTTTCCCCAAACTTAAAGCATTTTTCATTTCCGCTTGCCGCTGCTGTGGCGTCAGAGCGAATAAAGCCTGAGTATTTTTCACCCGCTCCAAACCGTGCCGCTGCAAAGGCAAACCAGTCAGCTCGCAAAAACTTTCAGCCAAAAGTTCCGCCTGGTTAAAACCGCGATCCTTGAGCTTTTCTTGATGCAGGGGAATCGGTACAACTGTTAAATTTTCTATAGCTAATTCGGGAAAACTCAGCCAAGCTTCTGCCAGCCAGCCGCCTAGAGGTTTGGCTAATTGCGGATTGCCGTCATATTTCAAAGCTGCGATCGCCCGTTTGAGAGCCCCGCCATACTCACCCCACACAAAAACACGCTGTTCTGAATGCCAAAATCGACCCGGATCGCTTAACTGACATCGCTGAAGTTGCTTGTGACAGTACGGACAAAACTCTCCGGCGGCCGGTCGCTGACAAAGAGGACAGTTAGACTTAAGAAAAAGATTGAGAAAAGATTTGACTAATCCCGTCCATTTTCGCTTGTTCATCCTAAAATTGTCGTAAGTGATTAATGGGAAAAACTTTCAACTTCAATCAGTTTCCACCGACAGGCTCGCAGCGTGAAAAACCTCTACTGGTTAGACAAAATTCAACCTTCAGACCGAGATGCAGTGGGAGAAAAAGCATTTTACTTGAGCTGTTTGCTCCAGAAAAATCATCCTGTTGTACCGGGTTTTGTCGTGCCGGCTACCACATTCTGGCAGTTTTTAGAGTCGATCGACTGGCTAGAACCGCTGTTTGCTGACTGGCCACACTCTTCCCTGCACTTGAATGTAGATGAACCCAGACAACTGCAATCGATCGCCCGCAGCATCCGCCACCAAATCCTCGCCGGCAAACTGCCAGATTCACTGCTCTCCACCCTAGAGTCTGCTGTTTCTCAACTCAACTCACAGTCAAACTTAAACTCCACAGCCTTAATTTTTCGCCCTTCCCTGACTTCCTGGAACCCGAAAACAGTCGGCATTCTGGAATCTCAGGCAGTACGGGCAGAACCCGAAGCCATTGGGGCCGGACTCAAACGAGCTTGGGCAGAAATGTTCAGAGCCCGAAGTCTATTTTACTGGCAGCGGTGCGGCCTGCGGGTACAGCAAATCACTCCCGCAGTTTTGGTGCAGCCGCTTCAAGAAGCGATTGCCGCGGGCGAGGTGAAAACAAAGGCGGGCGCACCGTGGGAAATCCAAGCCACCAGCGGTTTGGGATTGTCCCTCGCTAGGGGAGAAACCATCCCCGATTACTATCAAGTGCAGCCAGAAACAACCGCGGTTAAATTCCAGCGGATCGGTTACAAAACATTAGCCTACAATCTCAAAGTCGGCGATGGTGAACCGAAAAAAAAACTGCTGCTGGGCAAGTTTGCTGCTTTCCCAATTCCCGATTCTCCATTTATAATTCCTGATTTTGCTGACTGTTGCGTGCAAGTTTCAGCGCTGGGAGAGGAAGCACAAACAGAATACGTTTTAGAGGAATCGCAACTTCAAGAAATCATTGAATTGAGTAAAAAAGCGATCGCAGAATTTGACTCGGATTTAATTTTGGAGTGGACGCTAAACCAGACAGCAAACAGCAGCGAACCGCAGTTTTATTTCACTCAAGTTCGTCTTGTGAAAGGGGAAAAAGTCGCGCCGGTAGAGGAAAATTCGATCGCCCGAGAGCAGCCAAACTCGATCGCCCCAGCCCGAACTCCTGCCATACTCAGAGGTGTGGCAGCAGCATCAGGAAAAGCCGAAGCAATTGCCCAAGTTATGACTAATTCCCACCCAGAAAACGCGGAATTCTTAGCCGGAGGCATTTTGGTAGCCCGGGCAATCGATCCGAATTGGCTGCCTTGGCTGAAAGTTGCTGCTGGGGTGGTTGCGGAACAAGGAGGCATGACAGGCCACGGCGCCATTTTAGCGAGAGAATTGGGGATTCCCGCCGTTGTGGGAGTGGTCGGGGCCACTCGGGCGATCGCCTCGGGCGATTCCGTGTTGGTAGACGGCGATAGCGGAGAAGTTTTTGCCCTCGCCCAACACGATGCGATCGATATAGCAGACAGCCGCCGACTTCTGGACAGAGCAACAAATGCAGATACATACAGTACAGCAGCCAAAATGTCAATAGCCAACCACCAATCTTCAACCTCAGATCGATCGTCCAATTCCGGGCATAAATCTCGACAATCTGAGTCTGCCGAATATGTTTGGGGCCCACCAACGGCGACTCAACTGCTAGTTAATGTCAGCCAAACAAGTTCGATCGACCGCCTCAAAAATCTGCCAATAGACGGCATCGGATTGCTGCGATCGGAATTAATGGCATTGGAAGCTTTGGACTGTCAAAACCCGAAACTTTGGTTGCAAAACGGGCGCAAATCGGAATTTGTCGATCGCATGGCGGATTGCCTCAGTTTATTTGCTGCTGCCGTTTCGCCGCGGCCAATATTTTATCGATCTCTCGATTTGCGCGAGTCAGGCGCCCACGGCAGTTTCAGTTATACCTTTGAACCGGAATTATTTGATTGGGAACTGTGCGTACTTCAAAAACTCTGCGAGTCTGGTCATACGAATGTTAATTTAATTTTGCCTTTCGTGCGCTCGGTTGAGGAGTTTATCTACTGCCGCCAGCGCTTAGAAACTATTTGGAAAAACCGCTCATCCGAATTTCAAATGTGGATTATGGCGGAAGTTCCTTCAGTGTTATTTCTATTGCCAGATTACGTAAAAGCAGGAGTTCAAGGAATTTCCATCGGCACCAACGATTTAACCCAATTGCTGTTAGGAATTCACCGCAACTCCGAACAGGTAGCAGGTGCTTTCAACGGGCGCGATCTAGCAGTGATGAGGGCGATCGAACAATTAATCAAACAGGCCCGGGCCGCCGGTATTCCTTGCTCGATCTGCGGCGACACTCCAGCTTTGTATCCCGATACAGTTGAATCCTTCGTGCGGTGGGGGATTTCGTCTATTTCGGTCAATGCCGAGGCTGTACAACAAACTTGCAGGGCGATCGTCCGCGCCGAACAGCGCCTGCTGCTAGAAGCCGCTCGATCGATAATTAACAATTAACCAGTCCCGGATGCACTATACCTCAGAAATCCGGTTTCTACTCTAAATCATACCTTTGGCAAGCAGCCACCCGCTCAGAAATCGGGTTTCTAGACAACCCGTGCCTCCAGGACTATTAACAACTACAGAAACCCGGTTTTAAATTAGATATAGCAACCGCCCAGACGGTGAGGACATTTTTAATTGGTGAAACCTTTGCTTTTATTGCTTCTTCCTTCTTCCTTCTTCCTTCTTCCATCGGACTGACATCCGTTACATCCGTTACAGAATCCGTTGCCGAACTTCTTCCTTCTTTTTCCTTCCGCTATCACAAGATCGGATTTTAAAGCTAGGATAGAAATATAACCAACACTTGACCTGGAGGTACAAACAGTGAAATCAAAAATTATTGCAACAGTAGCAATACTTGCCGCCCTGGGCTTTCTTCATCCCCATCCAGCATTATCTCAACCTGCAACTGACGGTGGCACAAAACCCGGATTCTGGCAACCTCAAGCGCAGGTTGACAATACTCGCAACATTACCCTCAGACTGTTAAATGAAACGGGATTAAACCTAGAATACGGTCAATCAGGTGCCAGCTTGTCATCCTTGCCAGTCGGAGCCAGCAAAAACATCATTGTTCGCATCAGCAATCGCACCGGCGACATTGCTAATATTCCGATTAATGCCACAGGAGGAACCACAACTTTAAAATACGACTATAACGTTGACTCGCAGCAAAACATTGTGACGATTCGCATCACCAGATCGGATAGCCGCACTAGGCAAGACCGATCAGTTTATATTGATGAAAAAGGCCGAGTTTACTCTTTCTAAAACAGACGCCGATCGACCCGGTTTCTCCTAATAAATCTTGGTTTTAGCAGCGAGGTATCCGGGAAGAAATCAGGTGTCTAGACTCCCGTGGGTAAATTCTGTCTTTCTCAAAAAGAATGAATCAAGTGCAGCCCATAAAGAATCGAGGTTTTTGGGCAGCGGATTTGACATGGCATCCCCAAAATCAACTGCTGGTAGCAATTCGGCGCTACTTGCGCACTGGCGCATCAGGTGGGTTCCGAGAGGATGTCAACCGCTGCATTGCGGACTAATATCCGTCGTTTCTCTTGATACCTGCGCCTCGATTTCCCTCTTCTTTGGGTTTAGCTTTATTCACTCGCAAGGGGCGCCCCATCCACTCTGCACCGTCTAATGCGGCAATTGCAGCGTCTTCTTGGGCATCCTCCATCATCTCAACAAATGCAAAACCGCGCATCCGACCGGTTTCCCTGTCGGTAGGCAAAACAACTCGCTTGACAGTACCGTACTCTGCAAATACTGCTTTCAGGTCTTCTTCGGTGGCGCGGTAAGACAGATTTCCAATATAGATAGTCATGTCGATCGAACTGAACTTGTTGTGCTATACATAATAACCGGTTAATTTAACTCTTAAGTGCTATCTAGCATACGACTGGGCGATCGAATCTGATTAAAAGGGTTTGCCACATTCACAAACCCTTTGTACTGGCTGCAATAGTTAGCTCGATGAAAAACCAGCTCTCACTCACCGTTCGAGTGAGTGATGAGATGAATTTTGAGGCGGTGAGGAATCCGAGATCGGAACAATATTTGATTTTAATCAGATCAGTGATTTGTGGGCGACGAATTGCCAAGTATCTTCGGAAACAAAGCGACTAACCAGGTATAATATATGAGGTTAGTCCCCGCCACGATCGTTGCTCTAGCGGTTCTCAACTTTCGTGAGGTACTTGCCAGTTAATTACCAATTCCCCACTTCTTCAATTCTTTAATCTAAAATCTAAATTTGTACCTAACTCACTTGAGAATTGCTATACACATTTATACAGCACTTTGAGGAAACATACTTGGCATCTCCCTACCCTTCTATAGACGGCAGATGTCACCTTCAATCCTTTGGGAAAATATGGAATTGGAAATTAGAAATGGGGAATTGGAAAAATTTTATCCCCATCTCCTTAATCCCCAGTTGAGGATATTACTTTTTTCAATTAAACTACAGACTTGAGATTTAAAGCCGCTTTGTTAAGTGTTTGAGTGCCAACTCGACTTTGGGTGATACCGCTGGCTGTTTCCGCTGCTCCTTTATTCAGAACATTCATCGCATCTACCACTTGCTCAATAGCGATCGCCTGCTGTTTGGTATTCAAATAAATTTGCTGACTGCTGACAACAACACTGTTAATTGCATTAGCAACATTGTTAAAAGTCTCCGCCGTACCTTCAGTCAACTTCAGGCTCTTATCTAAAGTTTTATTACCCTCATCTGTTACACTCACTGTCTTATTAATGGCATTCTGAATATCGTTTACCAAATCATTAATCTGAGCCGCCGATTTCTTGCTTTGATCTGCGAGTCTGCGAATTTCCCTCGCCACCACCCCAAACCCCTTTCCTTGTTCTCCGGCGCGTACTGCTTCCACTGTAGCGTTAATTGCCAGCATATTAGTTTGATTAGCCAAATCGCTCACTAAATTAGTAATATTAGCAATCTGATTGGTTTGCTGGCTCAAATGTAAAACTTGCTCGGCTATCCCTCCGACTTTTTCTGTCAAAGTCAACATTCCCTGCTGCGTTTTCTGCACTACTTTACTGCCTTCTGCTGCCATGTTTAAGACATGACTGGCATTCTCAAGGGCTGACTCGGCTTGCATAGCTGATTGCCTTGATGATGCGCCCAATTCATCCATTGTGCTAGTTGTTTGATTAACAGAAGCAGCTTGTTGTACAGCAATACGTTCTTGTTGCTCTATGGTAGCCGCGATCTCGGTGGAAGAACTGACAATCATATTAATAATACCTTTCAGGGCCTTATCTAAAGGTTTGGCGATCGCTATACTTAAAGCTATTCCTAAAATAATCGCCGTTAGCGGTCCAACTGTCATCCCCAAGAATACAGCTACTTGAGTCTTACTGATATCATTTTCTGCACTTTTATAAGCGTAATCTGCTTGTTTCTTGTTAGACTCAACAAGTGCTAAAATTGATTTTTCCGAGGCGATAAATTTAACGCGAGTTACCTTAGCTTGCTGAATAAGTTTCTCCAAAATTTTACTAGCTGTGTTTGCTGTGGCGATTTCTGGCGAATTACTTTTACCCTGCTTAATTAGTTTTAGCTGCAAAGCCACAGGATTAAAAATTCCCACTTTTTCAAATTCTTGATTAATTCGCAGGAGTTCTCGATCTTCCTGCTTCCAATCCTCCCAATACTTAAGCATTTGTTGATATAGTGCATCTTCCTCTGAGGTACGTGGAGTGGTTTCGTATGCTTTAAACCCATCTTGAATCTGCTGCCAAGCCTTGTCCATTCTGTTTAAGGCATCTTGCCTTTCTGCTTGACTGAGTGCCGGATTAATTAGCGTTCTCTCGGATGACTCAATTTGGGTGTGTCCCTCGTTAATTTTCAATAAATATTCAATACTCGGTAAGTTATTTTTCCCAATACTATCTATGTGTTGACTGAGATTAGATGTTGAGTTCCATCCTACCCAGGCAACTAAAAATACTAAAAGTCCCATAATCATAAATGCACCGATCAGTCTGGTTTGTAAATTCATTTTTCTCAACATAATATTTTTGCTTCTTTCTACTACAGCGATCCTCGCTGGAGTCACGAACACATATTGTATAGTATAGTCTTTCTCCTGTAGATGAATTGCCCGTCAAAAAGGATACGCACTCCAATTAATTTTCAATCCAGGTATAAAAAGGGCGGGGTGCAGTCTCCTTTTTGACAATTTCTGTAGACACCCAACTCGCCAATGAGCTATAGTTAAGTCAAGGAGTTGAGTGTAAAAATGTTGGTATTGGAAGCAAAACTGGAAGGAACGAAAGAGCAGTACAAAAAGCTGAATGAAGCTATTGGCACTGGTCGTTGTCTTCGGAACAGTTGCCTCAGATACTGGATGGGCAACAAGGACATTGGTAAATACGAGTGAAGTGCATATTGCGCTGTAATGGCAAGCCAGCTTGAGTTTGCTAAAAACCTCAATTCTATGGTACGTCAAGCTAGCACTGAAAAAGCATGGTCTGCCATTTTTCACTTTTATGAAAACCGCAAGAAGAACAAACCAGGGAAAAAGGGGTATCCTCGGTTCAAAAAATAACAAGTACATGGTTCTGTTGAGTCCGAAACCAGTGGATTAAAGCTTTCCGAAGAGCGGCGATATATCACTTTTTCTGCCAGTTTTAAAGGGGGAACCTTTAAAATGTGGGGAACCAGCGATTGGCATTTCTATCAATTGAAGCAGATTAAGCGTGTCCGCGTTGTGCGTAGTGCAGACGCATACTACGCTCAATTTTCTCTTGACCAAGAACGCTTGGAGAAACGTGAACCAACTGCCCATAATGTCGGTATTGATGTGGGATTGAATCACTTCTAAACCGATTCCGACGGGTAAATAGTAGCCAATCTGCGTCATCTTCGTAAATCTGAAAAGTCTTTTAGGCGACTTCAACGTCGTATGTCTAAGACCAAAAAATGTTCCCAAAATAGAGCTAAGTTTAGAAACAAACTGGCTCGAAAATACCTAAAGGTAAGTCGCCGTTTCGTTAAAAATTTGCTGTTAAAACAGCAAGGTGCGTAGTCATTTCCAACGACATAGTGGCTGATGAGGACTTGAAGGTGTGAAATATGGTGAAAAATCGACATCTTTCTCAATCCATTGCTGACGCATTGTGGACTCAGTTCCGTAGTTTGGTTGAGTATTTTGGGAAAGTGTTCGGCTTTGTAACAGTTCCTGTACCACCCCACTACACTTCACAAAAATGCTCCAATTTTGGGAGGTCGTCAAAAAGTCTTTAAGCAGCAGAACACATACTTGCTACCATTGTGGACACACTCAAGACAGAGATTGGAACGCTGCACGAAACTTTTTAGAAAAAGCATTAAGTCCGGTGGGTCACATCGGAATTAACGCTTAGGCGTGAGACTTACCAATACTTGGGAGGAAACTTTTTTCAGCAAGTCAACTCGTAGAAAGAGGAAGCCCAAAGAGCGCTCTTTGGAATCCCCCGCTATATTCGATATCCCGAATTAGCGGTGGGAGGTTGTCAATGCTTTTCCTTAGTCGATCGAGATTGACTGAGGCCCCGTGCTTTTACCGTTGGTGGCTTCGGCTGGGGGAGTAGTGTAGGAAGTTGAACCGGCTTGCTCGTCGATCCAACTTTTAACGGGCTCTTCGTAAAGGTTGAGTCGAAGCAGGCCAGAAAAAAATCCGCCAGTGAAGGCGATCGGCTGTTCGATCAATTCTTTCGCCATTGGGATGAGTTCGTCGAGGAACATTCAAGAGTCTCCTTGTGCTGCTGGGGTTCTACCTTAACTTTACCGTTTGTACTGCGATGCTGGCAGCGGGCTACAAAAAACCTTCCAGCGCTGAAGATGCGAGCTCGGGCAATTTTTCGGCTAATGGCTTACAATGCTAATCAAATTGCTACAAAAATTTTATGTGCCGTTTGCTTGGCTACCTCGGGGAGCCGATTTTACTCGATACTATTCTGTACAAGCCGGAACATTCCCTAATTGTGCAGAGTTACCAGCCCCGCGAAATGACTTCTGGCGTACTCAATGCTGACGGTTTTGGTCTTGGTTGGTATCACCCGCACCTAGATAGTGACCCGTTTACCTATAAAAATGTACAGCCAATTTGGAGCGACATTAACCTTCCGAGTATCAGTCGGTACGTTGAATCAGGATGCGCGATCGGATACGTTCGCAGTGCAACTTCAGGACAAGCTCTAGATTTGAGCAACTGTCAGCCGTTTCAGAACGATCGCCTGCTGTTCGTACACAACGGCTTCGTGAAGAATTTTCGGCAAACTCTTTACAGACCAATTCGCGATCGGCTCAGCGATACGCTTTATCAATCAATTAACGGCACTACAGATTCAGAGCATATCTTCGGCTTGTTTGTCAATGAATTGACAGCCGCAAATCTGACTCTAGAAGCTGCTTTGCAAAACACGCTGAAAACTTTGGCAGAGCTAGCAAACTTTCACCAAGTAGAATTTTCAGCTAATATAATTATCAGCGACGGACACCAGCTCGTTGCCTCTCGCTTTGCTTCCCAAAAAGCCCCTCCTTCCCTCTATTGGGTGCGAGACGATTTAAATTTCCCGGATTCCGTCATCATTGCTTCTGAACCTTTATTTGCTGGCAATTGGCACGAGTGTCCAGTCCAGAGCATTATCAGTACCGGAGTAGATCGTGATATCCAAATCTATCCAATCTTGTAGAGAGGCAATTTATCACGATTTGCAGCAGTGTCGCCGCGGCACTTTCAAGCTATTTGCAGACATTGACTACGATATTTTTTGCCGCCAAGCTCATCCTGATTTCAGTCCGGTTGGCTGGCACTTAGGTCACATTGCTTATACTGAGGATTTGTGGCTGTTGCAGCGGTGTGCTGGGTTGAAGCCGGTCTTTCCTGAGTATCACCAACTGTTTGCTGCTGATATTTTGCCGAAAAAACAACGGGTTTTTCTGCCGACATTACCTGAAGTTGAATTATATCTGGATGCGGTGAGAAAAAAGGTGTTAGATTATTTGGAAGTAGCGCCGATCGACGAACAAGAACGTCTCTGGCGGTTTATTATTCAGCACGAAAGCCAGCACTGCGAAACTGTTGCTTTCGTGTTGCAAATGCAAAGGAAGAGGGAAGAAGGAAGAGGGAAGAAGGAAGAAGGAAGAGGGAAGAAGGAAGAAGGAAGATTAATTTCCAATTACCGATTACCAATTACCGATTACCAATTACCAATTACCGATTCTCCGGTGATTGAAATTCCGGGCGGGGAATTTTACATGGGAAGCGATGCTGCTGAGGCTTTGGATAACGAGCGATCGCGCCACCTGTGTTATTTAGAAGCATACTCGATCGATCGCTATCCCGTCACTTGCCGTCAATACCGAGATTTCATGGAATCCGGCGGCTATCAAAACCCTGATTGGTGGTCAGGGGAAGGCTGGAAATGGCTGCAAGTCGAAGCCGTCTCTCGACCGCTTTACTGGTCAGAAAATCCAGCTTTCAACAACCATCCTGTCTGTGGCGTGAGTTGGTACGAAGCCGAAGCTTACTGCAATTTCACCGGCAAGCGTTTGCCATCGGAAGCCGAATGGGAAAAAGCGGCGAGTTGGGATGCCGCAAATCAAAAATATCGCATCTATCCTTGGGGAGAAGAACAGCCAAACGGCAGCCTGTGCAATCACGGAAATAATATTGCCAATACCTCGCCAGTTGATGCCTTTCCCAAAGGAGCAAGTGCGATCGGCTGCTGCGATATGTTGGGCAATGTTTGGGAGTGGACTGCTTCAACCTTTGACGCCTATCCGGGATTTGAAAGTTATCCTTACAGGGGATATTCTCAAGTTTATTTTGATGGAGAACACCGGGTTTTAAAAGGCGGGAGTTGGGCGACTTTTCCGCAGGCACTGCGATCGAGCTTTCGGAATTGGTATTATCCGGGCGTGCGGCAAATTATTGCGGGTTTTCGCTGCGCTAAGTAGTTGGCTATGTAATTATAACTGCTATCAAGTTTATTCAGATTTAGGACTTAATTACTCGGAGTTTTCAGAAAACTAAAGTCCTCAAAACAGGCCTGATAACGCTTATTTTACTGACATCATATCAATAGCCCAAAAGGGAATTTGGAACGAAATTGGGTTGCGAAATGCCCAAGCTTTTCCGATTTAAGAAGCTCAAGGGAAACAAGTTTGGTTAATTATTCAATAATTATTGTGGATAAATTCTAAGTTTTTATTGTGGATGCGATCGCCATCGGGTGAGACAATACATAACGTAGATCGGCATGAAAAATCTGACTTGAGCGCGATATTTGGCAACGCGACTGCGTGCTATACCCAGATGTGCATCTAAAAATTACTTTATGAAATCCCCAAGACTGTCCGACACGGCAAACTCAGCCTCAACCAAAGAAAACCGACTTCACTTAGAGCGATTGGTGAGCGCTGCGGCACCGACACCCGCAGAAATCAATGCTGGCAGCGATGCAGTTAGCGGGTTGACTCAAACCCCCAAATCCCTCCCTCCAAAGTATTTCTACGACGATCGCGGATCAAACCTGTTTGAGTTGATTTGCCAGTTGCCGGAATACTACCTGACACGCACTGAGACGGCAATTTTGCAGGGGTGCGCGGGGGCGATCGCAAATTTAACGGGCCCCTGCGAAATCGTGGAACTCGGCAGCGGCAGTTCCACCAAAACTCGGATTCTCCTCGATGCTTACAGTCAACTGGAATATCCCCTGCACTATTTGCCGATCGATATCAGTCCTAGTATCCTAGAAAGCAGCGCTTGTCAACTGTTGGCAGATTATCCGTCGCTCCAAATTCACGGACTTGTCAGCACTTACGAATTAGCCTTAGCTAAAATGGCACCGTCGCCGTTGCCAACCCGAATGATTTGCTTTCTAGGCAGTACCCTCGGCAATCTCAACGCTCAAGAATGCGATGTATTCTTCTCGCAAATTGTCGGTGCATTGCAGCCGGGAGAGTATTTTTTGCTGGGAATTGACTTAGACAAATCTAAGGACATTTTAGAGCCGGCCTACGATGACAGCCAAGGAGTGACGGCGGCATTTAACTTGAATATGCTGCGGCATTTAAATCGGAGGTATGAGGGAAATTTTGATTTAGCAAACTTCGAGCATTGGGCTTTTTACAATCAAGAGGAATGTCAAATTGAAATGCACTTAAAAAGTAAAAAAGCGCAAAAAGTGCAGTTGCGCGCTCTGAATTTAACGGTTGAATTTGCAGCGGGAGAAACTATCCGCAGCGAAATATCGCGCAAGTTTAATCTCAATACAGTAAAACAAGAACTTTCCCAGCGCGGTTTAATGCCGGTGCAAGTTTGGACAGATCCAAATCAGTGGTTTGGCTTGATGCTTTGTCAGATGTCAGATGGTAATAAATGAGTTCTTCAGATATTACCCACAGTCAGGACACGGCAATGCCGTGTCCCTACAAATCGGGCGATGGTTAAATCGGAGTGGGCGATGGCGGGCGAACCCCGCAAGCTAGGAGGTTTTGGGGTAGGGACAGGGCACTGCCGCGTCCTCTATTTCTGTGTTGTCGATCGTTCTGAATTCAGCCTATCCTCTTAGCAATTACCAATTCCCAATTACCAATTAACAAATCGGCCGCTGCCCGGGTTTTACGGCGTGAATGTACTCGCTGCCCGATGTCGGCCATCCCCGCTTGTAATAAGCTTCCTCCGGCTTCCCCCAGCCCAACTGCAACAAAATTTCCAGAAAATCCAACTTTTCCCAGTTCGAGAGACTGGCCCATTCTGTGCGCTGGGCTAGAGCCTCTACATCAATCGGCTCGATCGATCGAAAATCCTTCCCGCTGTTAATGCTTAAATACAAATCCATCCCCGCAGTTACCTGCTGCCAGAATTCCAACATAGAAATCTTAGCTGCCTTCAGCGTTATCAAATCAACCGGTAGAGCTATTAATTCGTCATCCACTGCCGGATAGCGTAGAGTATTGCCTTTAACCGCCATTTCCCGCCAGACAATCCCAGAAACTTGATGTTCCCGCTGGTATTCGTGCACGGCAGCCTTAAAATTTTGATAGGCAGTGAACTTCTGAACGCCCTCAGATGTGAGAAAGCGGTCAATCACGGGGTTGCCTGTAGCAGGGGTTTGAGTCAAGTTGAGGCGCCGCCCATGCAAGCAGGCTTGGCGCTCTTCTTCGAGGATTTTAATGAGTTCCGCCGTGCTGTAGAGCTTGGACATCTTTATTCAGGCAAAATCAAGATATTGGCTGATATTCGGCTGGTGTTCTCAACTAATCTTCGGTAAAGATAGTTTGGTTGTTGGGGACAATATTCAGTTTTGCCGTTATTCTAACTTTTCTTTGTGCTTAATTCTAGTTTGATAATTTACAGGAGTCGATCGCAGAAATCCCAACAGCCTCTTAAAAAAAGAAGTTAAGAGGATACCGAATCACGAACTAGACTAAAAACTCCACCGCAGACGTACCTCGCGCGATTTGATTTTTTGCCAAAAACAAAGCCCCCTCCTTCGAGGGGGCAAAACTGACTTAGAGGTTTGTGAGTTTTATTTGGCGAGTCGAGAGAACAACCCCAAAAAAAAGCAGCATTCGCAACTGCCGTCAACTACCAAAACTCAAATTTTCAGTCTCAAAGCTTAGTAGCGTCCGCGTGAAGAGCGATCTTTGTCGCCCCAGCCACCGCCGCCGCCCGAGGGGCGTTTGTTGTCTTCGCGAGGTTTGGCTTTGTTGACTTTTAAGTCGCGGCCCATCCACTCAGCACCGTCTAAAGCTGCGATGGCTGCTGCTTCTTCAGCCTCGCTTGCCATTTCCACAAAAGCAAAACCCCGCATCTTGCCTGTTTCCCGGTCCATTGGCACTTGGACGCGGCTTACAGTACCGTATTCGGCAAATACTTCGCTGAGGTCGTCTGATGTTACCTCATATGAAAGATTACCCACGTAAATCGACATAAAATCTCCAGAATCATTAGGGTGCAGAGATTTAGATTCGGAGAGACGCTTGTAAATAAACACCAACAAACTACGCAACCGAATTTAATTCTTGGAAAACTACTATAACATGAAGCCAGCAGAATCAGCAATTGGCTGTCAGAATTTTCAATTAGGGGTGCCGTCGGGCAATCGGCAACAGAAAGTATTCGTGATAATTGACATCTGACACTCTTGGTATCATCAGCTTGGTTTCTTGCTGCAGGATCGAGCACAGAGCAAAGATTTTTTGTCGCTGTTACCCGGTTGATTCGGTATTATTGAGAACAGTGCGCGATCTCAGTTATAACTGACATCGCGCATTTTTCTGGAACAGGCAGGATACCTGCCTGTTCCACCAGATATCAATATTTTTAGTCGCAGATTCATCTTCTGATTAGTTAATGTTTACCGATAATTCATATTATTTCCTATCGAAAAACCTCATTACAAATATCAGGGTTATTTTACCGGACAGGATATTATTACTTCGTCGATCTAATTTCATCGGATATAGCAATACTATTTAATTTGTCAATTAGATTTTTTTATGCACCGCTGAGGGCGCAGAGAAGGCAGAGGAAGAGAAAAGAAGGAAAGTTTTATGAGTGTTCGCTGTCAGATAACAGCACAGCTTATATCTCACAGCGAGTGTCCCGCTAGCGAACAAGATATATCTCGCTTCGCGATCTGACAGCGAACACTACGAAAGAAAGCTATCATTGGGATGCTGCCATTACCACTTTCCTGACATCGCGCCCTTGAGTCTCAATTCTTCTCGATTGACTAGAGCTTCGTAGTAATCTGGTTTAATTTCCAGGGCGACTCCGTAAGAGGTAATGGCATCTTGAGTCCGCTGCAATTTTTGCAAAACGTCGCCGCGCTGCGCCCAAGCTTCCCAGTTGTCGGGCTTGAGTTGAATCACTTGGTCAAAAGCGACGAGTGCTTCGGAATAGCGCTGCATTTTCTCCAGGATTAAACCTCGCTGCACCCAGCCTTGATAGCTGTCGGGCCAGATAGTAATTGCTCGATCGTATGATGCTAGAGCTTGTTCGTACTGCTGCAAATTTGAGAAAGCGTTGCCGCGTTTCAACCAGGCTTCAAAATTGTCTGGCACAATTTTAATTACGCGGTTGTAAGCTGCTACGGCTTCTTCGTAACGCTGCAATTTTTCCAGCGCCGCGCCTTGCTGCAAACCTACTTTTGATGTAATTTCTGCTTCCGAACTCAGAGAGATTACTTTATCAAAACAGGCGATCGCCTCTTCGTATTGCTGCAATTTTTCCAGTGCTTCGCCTCGCAAATTCCAAGCTTCTAGAAAATTACCTTCAATTTGTAGGGCATTGCTGTAAGCGATAATAGCCTCTTTATAGCGTTCCAATCCTGCCAGGGCGATGCCTCTACCCAGCCAAGCTTCGGGGAAATTGGGATTAATTTGAATGGCTTTGTCAAAAGCAGCGATCGCCCCTTCAAAATCTATCGTTTCTGACAGTGTTTGACCGCGCCCGATCCATGCTTCGGCATAAAAAGGATTAATTTTAATTGCCTGCTCGAAACAAGCAATTGCTGCATCGGGCCACTGGTATTGGAGGGCCATTCCTTTATAGAACCAAGCTTCGCAGTCGTTGGGCTGCATTTGCAGTACGCGATCGTAAGCTGTCACCGCTTCTGCATATTTGTGCAATTTTGCTGAAGCAATACCCCGATTGAACCAAGCCAGACTATTTTGCGGTTTCAGTTGAATGGCGCGATCGTAAGAAGTTACAGCTTCAGCGTAGCGTTCCGCCTTCATCAAAGCCAAACCTCGGTTCAGCCAAGCTTCCCCATTGGTCGAGACGAGTTTCAGCGCGCGCTCGTAAGCCGCCACGGCATCAGGGTAGCGCTCCGCTTGCAGCAAGGCGTTGCCTTGCCGGCACCACATCGCGGGCAAATTCGGATGAATTTGGGTCGCTCTTTTGTAACAGCTTGCTGCTGCATCCCACTGCTGCAATTCCTCTAATACTCTGCCCCGCTGATACCAAGCTTCGTGCTTTTCTGGATTGATTTGAATTGCTTTGTCTAAAGCTACGATCGCTTCTGAGTGATTCTGCAAACTTAACAGTGCACTCCCGCGCAGCATCCAAGCCCAATATTCTTCGGGATTAATTGCAATAGCTCGATCGGCGCAGACTACGGTTTCTGCGTAGGAGTGCAGTTGCTTGTAAGCTTTGCCCAAATTTAGCCACGCCCGGGCCCCGTCCGGGTTAATTTGAACCGCTTTTGCGTAGCAAATGATTGCCGCTTCGTACCTTCCCGATGCGTACAATCTATTGCCCCGATCGTAATCTGGAAATGCTGCAAAAGCTCTAAAAATCGGCGGCAGCAGTGCTGGTTGGGGGTTTGAGGAGTTTTCTGTAGCCGAAGTCGAGAGGTCTGGCATACGCCTTGCACATAAAAAATTTAGTGGGATAACAAGCTGGCGGTCTTATATATTAACTTATGCTTTTCTTAACTCGCTGCTGTTTTGAGACAAATTTAGCATATCAGGCCTCCTGCGACAAATTATGTTTACTTAACTGCAATGTATAAAATTATGCAGCGCTCCCAGTTTGCGTACACCGCTGTAAAATACGCTCAGTCGATTTTCGATTTTCGATTTTCGATTGACCGAAAGCATCCAGGATACAAGCCCCCGGATTCATCCGTCCAGAAATAAAAAACCTGTATCCGATAAAGGAGCCTCCGAATTTATCCGTGGGGTCAATGCTTCAATCGCAAATCTAAAATCTAAAATCTAAAATCGATTGACTCCACAGATGAATCTGGGAGCTTGAACCAGAGTCTAAAATTTTGATCTCTCCACGACCAGTGTCGGAAACTTGTATCCGTTTTTGGGCGGGGTCAACACACAAACAGATATGTCCTAATTCAGGTTTAAAACCAAATTTAAGATGTTAGAGTTGCACGCGCTTTTAGATTTCACGGACTATGATTGGGGGTCGATCGACTCGCACCCAAATTATTGGTACGAAGGTCGTTGTCCTCAAAGCGGCGAGCTGGTGAGACTGCCGCGCACTAGAATGTCCGAGGATCTCGCCCGGGGTTTGATGCAGTACCTTGCTGCTGACGGTGCCTACGATCGCGAAGGGAAGATGTACGGCATATTACTGGTGGAGATGCCTTCGGGGGAACAGCGGATACTCAAAGCATTTTCCGGGCTGCTGAACGGTTGCAGCATTGTTGAAGGCTGGGTGCCACCGATTCCGGGACGAGATCGAGTTGCTTTCGAGGAAGCCCGCACGTTAGCTCAATTGGAGGCGATGAAACAGGAACTGATTGCGCTGAATCAACTCCCGCAGCGACAAGAGTATGAAGCCTTATTTCGGGAGTTTGAATTGCAATTGCAAGTTTTGAGCGATCGGCAGCGCAATTGCAAGCAGCAGCGAGACGAAAAACGCCAGTTACTGTGTCAAACCCTCGCCGCAGAAACACTAGAAATTGCCCTCGAACAACTGAATCAAGAAAGCCGCTTGGAGGGAATTGAACGCAGGCAATTGAAACGGCAGCGGGATGAAACTTTGCAGCCGCTAAAACAATTAATTGAAGCTGCGGATCGGCGGATGCGGGCGCTGAAACAGCGGCGAAAAGAACTTTCCCGCGAACTTCAGACGCAAATGCACGCGGCTTACACTCTGGTGAATTTTTTGGGTAAATCGCGATCGCTCTCCTCATTGATGCCAACTAATTCTATTCCCACTGGCACCGGCGACTGCTGCGCGCCAAAATTGCTCCACTGCGCGGCAGCAAACAATCTGAAACCGCTGGCAATGGCTGAGTTTTGGTGGGGGCCGCCATCGGGGGATAAGATACAGGGAGAATTTTATGGCGCTTGTGGCGATCGGTGTCAGCCGTTGATGGGTTTTTTGCTGTCAGGATTGGCTCAAAATCGGACTGTTTCTAATATAAATGAGGGTTTGACGGGCTGGCTAGAAACCCACCCCACAAGCAATAATTTTTATTGTGGAACGGGCAGCTTGCCCGTTACGCAAATGCTACCGATTATTTATGAAGACAAATGGTTAATTGCGGTCAATAAACCTTCTGGTTTGCTGTCAGTTCCAGGTCGTTATTTAGAAAATCAAGATAGTGTTTTTAGTCGTTTGCTTAACTTGTTGCCGGATAGTTTGGATTTGACTGCGGTGCATCGTTTAGATTGGGAAACATCGGGTATTTTGCTATTGTCGCGGAACAAAGAAACTAGCAGTCAACTCAGGCAGCAATTTGAAACGAAGCAGGTTCACAAAGTTTATGAAGCGGTGCTTTCAGGTACTGTAAAAATTGATGCGGGGACGATCGATCTCCCACTTTGGGGCGATCCAGAAAATCGCCCTTACCAGCAAGTCAATTGGGAGTGCGGAAAGCCCAGCGTTACTCGCTTTCAGGTAATGGCGAAAGAGGGAAATTGCGATCGCGTCGAGTTTTTGCCGCTGACGGGACGCACGCATCAATTGAGGGTTCATGCAGCGGATGTTAGAGGGTTGGGGATACCGATTTTGGGCGATCGACTTTACGGATGTCGGGCTGCTGCGAACCGGCTACACTTGCACGCCCGGGAACTTTCCTTTGAGCATCCGCAGTTGAGAGAAACGCTATACCTAAAGGCAGAAACACCATTTTGAACTCAGGGCGATCGGGGAACGATCGATATCTGTATAATAATCAGTATAGGAATCTCAACTCGCTTCTCTTCAGGAAACCTTAAAATGGTACAGACTCCCACTAAAACCCTTACCCTAGGAGAGTTTCTGAATCTGCCGGATACGGAACCCGCCAGCGAATACATTAATGGAAGGATCGTCCAAAAACCAATGCCACAAGGAGAACATAGTGCACTTCAGACTGAATTGTCTCCCGCAATTAACTCGGTTGTGAGGTCAAAAAAGATTGCACGAGCTTTCTCAGAACTCCGCTGCACTTTTGGTGAACGATCTATTATACCCGATATTTCCGTATTCTTATGGAGCAGGATTCCTCGCAAGGAAAATGGTGAAGTGGCTAATGTTTTCTCAATTGCCCCAGATTGGACGATCGAAATTCTTTCGCCTGACCAAAGCCAAACTAAGGTAACAAAAAATATTCTGCATTGCTTGAAGCACGGAACGCAGATGGGTTGGCTGATTGACCCATCCGAGCAATGTGTATTTGTTTACTTAGTCGATCGACCAACAGCGTTTTATGACGAACCGGATGTACTGTTACCAGTGCCAGAATTTGCCAGAGAATTCAATCTTACAGTAGAAGGTTTATTTAGTTGGCTGCTAGATTAATGACAAATAAAGTTGACTTTTATGATGCGATTTTTCTGCATAAAAAGTGCAGAACGAGATTTATTTTGACTATTCATCATCCTGAGATTTTTTAAGTTTAGTTAACAAGCCTAATAACTTTTTATCACGAGCGGCTGCGAACCGGCTACACTTGCACGCGCGGGAACTTTCCTTCGATCGCCCGCAGTTGCGAGAAAAGCTGCACTTACAGGCGGCGAGGACACCATTTTGAACTCAGGGCGATCGGGCAACGATCGATAATCGATCGTGAATATGTGATGCCGTTAGCATTCCGGGTGATGGATTCAAGTTATATTAAGCTTGTCCCCCGACAATCCGTGCGGAGGATATCACCTTAATTGTGTTAACAGGTAACAGTTAACCGTTAAGTGATTTACCTCATTTTTCAGTTGATAAAACCTCAAGATTATGACTGCTAAAACCACTTCTCCCCTGCTGCTCAGTTCCTTCAAACTCGGAGATTTACCATTAAAAAACCGGGTAGTCATGGCACCCCTGACGCGCTCCAGAGCCGGTGAAGCGCGGATGCCCAACGCCTTGATGGCAGAGTATTACACTCAGCGAGCCTCGGCTGGTTTAATCATTACAGAAGCCACAGTGATTTCTACTCAAGCTATTGGTTGGCTCAATACGCCCGGTATTTATTCAGACGAGCAAGCCGAAGCTTGGAAACAAGTTGTGAATTCGGTTCATGCCCGCGAAACGCCGATTTTCATGCAGCTTTGGCACTGCGGACGGGCTTCCCACAGCAGTTTTCATGAAAACAATCAATTGCCAGTTGCAGCGTCTGCCATCAAAATAAACGGAGAAGGTATTCATACCCCTCTAGGCAAACAACCCTACGAAACTCCCCGCGCTCTAGAAACCGATGAAATCCCGCTGGTTGTAGAAGATTATCGCAAGGCGGCGGAACGGGCAAAAATGGCAGGTTTTGACGGTGTAGAAATTCACGCGGCAAACGGCTATCTCATTGACACGTTCCTGCAAACCAGAACCAATCACCGCACTGATTCCTATGGTGGCGCAGTCGAAAATCGCTACCGTTTTCTCAAGGAAATTGTGGAGGCGATTATCACAGTATTTCCGGCAAACAGAGTGGGAGTTAGACTTTCTCCCAATGGTGTTTACAATGATATGGGTTCTCCCACTTATCGGGAAGATTTTCTGTATTTCGCAGGGCAGTTAAATGCCTGTGATTTAGCTTACCTTCACTTGGTGGACGGTGTGGATAGGGGCTTTCACGAATTGGGAACGCCGATGGTGATAGGTGAGTTTCGCGATGTGTTTGCAGGGCCGCTGGTCGGCAACTCCGGATATACTCAAGAACTGGCTGAAACAGCCGTGAGCAGCAAAGTTGCGGATTTAATTGCTTTTGGTCGAGATTTGATCGGCAATCCCGATTTGGTAGAGCGTTTTACTAATGGTTGGCCGCTCAATCCCCCTGCCAAAGTGAGCACCTGGTATTCTTTTGGGCCTGAAGGTTATATCGATTTCCCTAGGTATCAGGAATCTGCCGCTATTTCTTAGTTGAGTTGGTTGGGGCGGGTTTATCAATACCGAGTATGTGAATCATAGATAATGATGAACTCGCCCCAACAGGATTTATAGTTAATTCACAAAAGTAGGAGTGGGAGTTGCAGCGATATTTAATTTTCATCGCCGGTTGAGATCGAGAACATTTCCCCATATCCTAATAACCATAGGGTACTTCAAAACATCCAAGCTGCTAGCTCAGCGTTTGAGTGCCTGAAAATAATCAATAGCGGAAGCGCTTTTAACAAGATGGCACAAAATCATAAATCAACGGTTATCATCACCGGCGCTTCCTCCGGCGTCGGTTTGTACGGCGCGAAAGCTCTCGCAGACAAGGGATGGCACGTAGTCATGGCCTGTCGGGACGTGCGGAAAGCCGGAGACGCCGCCCAAGAGTTGGGCATACCTGAAGGCAGTTTCTCCATCATGCAGATTGACTTGGGCGATTTGGACAGCGTGCGCCGGTTTGCTCGGGCTTTTAAGGCAAGCGGCAGGCCTCTGGACGCTTTGGTGTGCAACGCCGCCATTTATATGCCTTTGATTAAGGAACCGCTGCGGAGCCCGGAGGGTTACGAGTTGACGATGACTACCAATCACCTGGGTCATTTCCTGCTGTGCAACCTGATGATGGAAAATATGAAGCCTTCCTACTATAACGATGCGAGAATCGTGATTTTGGGAACTGTTACTCACAATCCAGACGAGTTGGGCGGGAAGATTCCGCCGCGCCCGGATTTGGGCAAGTTTGAAGGTTTTGAAGCGGGTTTCAAAGACCCGATTTCGATGGTTGACGGCAAGAAGTTTGAACCGGTCAAGGCTTACAAAGATAGCAAAGTTTGCAACGTGCTGACGATGCGGGAATTGCACCGCCGCTTTCACGAATCGACGGGGATTACTTTCACTTCGCTTTATCCGGGATGCGTGGCGGATACGCCGCTGTTCCGCAATCACTATCCTTTGTTTCAGAAGCTGTTCCCGCTGTTTCAGAAGAATATCACGGGGGGTTACGTGTCGCAGGAGTTGGCGGGGGAAAGGTTGGCGATGGTGGTTGCCGATCCAGAATACAAGCAATCTGGGGCTTATTGGAGTTGGGGGAACCGCCAGAAAAAAGATGGTAAGTCTTTTGTGCAGAAGGTTTCTCCCCAGGCCCGCGATGATGAAAAAGGCGAGCGGATGTGGGAGTTGAGTGCTAAGTTGGTGGGATTGGCTGACGGGGCTCAAATGGGTGCTGCGGCTGGTGCGGGCCGCTCTGCATAATTCATAGTTAGAAACCCCTGATATAAGACTAGGCTGTTGAAACCGCGTCTGGGCACAGGAGGTGGGTAGACGCGGACTCAAGAATAAAGGGGGTATTAAATTCGGATTTGGTATGATGCACCAAAATCAAAGAAACCGGGTTTTTTAGTGGCTCTGCGGGTTGTAACTCAAATCTTGCACTATTCTTAAGAACAGGCAAGATGCCTGTTCCACAAGAAAATTTCTCTCTTGTGGAACAGGCATCTTGCCTGTTCATAAAAAGATTATTGAGAATGGTGCAATATCTCAGTTGTAGCGCGTTTTTTCGGACACAACCCGGTTTCTGGTTTACCCTGGCGTGCAGGGCTATTCTGGTTGCTGCATTAGCATGAAAGCGTAGGTTTTGCAACAAAAAAAATTTGGTTTTTTTTACCGTTTACGATCGGCTTACACGATTTTTTTTCGGATAAGAAACCGATTGGTGCGTAAGAGTTGGGAAAGGAACAAGGGTCGATAGACATTTTGCTTTTTAGCGCCTGCGAAACTGTTGGCGGCGACGGCTGTTTCCTTTTTTGCTGTTAAGATTGATTTTTACTTGAGGGTGCTCACTTCCTGAAAATATTTTTCCCCACTTAAGCGAGATAATAATTAGATCCTATGGCTTGTCGCTCACAAAAACTATTTTTACTCGCTGGAATTTTTGGGTTAGTTTGGCTGGGAAAACCAGCGAAAACATCCGCTAGCACAGTTGAAATTTTGACTTCAAATGTTGAGGATTTGGCAGCAGTCAGCAGCGGAGGCGATCGAGCTTTAGCCCCCAACGATACCACTTTTGACAAACGCGAAGACTTGCCGATAAAAGACGAGGAAACGCAGTTACCCACAGAGTCAGAACACTCGGTGGCGGCGGAAACTCCCGACTTACCGCCGTCTGCGGCAAATTCAGTCGATGTGACATCTTACACCATTCTCAAGAACGGGCAAGATGCCTGTGAAGCGAAGAGTGAGTTTTCTTGTGGGGTGGGCATCCTGCCCGCCCGTAAAAGGCTTATTGACCATGGTGCAACTTCTCAGGCCGATCGCACATTCAGCACAAAAACTCAAGAAACCGAGATTTTAAACCGAGATCAAAAGCTAGAAAAAAATATTGGCATAAAAAAAACCAATTTGGGTATCGATCGCGACTCGCAACTAAGCCAACTGCCGAACCCAATTCTGCCCCGAGACCCCGAATTACCAGCTCCTGAGCCGCCGCAACCGCCTGCGCCGTCTCCCCTCCAACCAACGCCGCCAACACCAGTTCCCGGCGATGCTAGGCCGGAGATTCCGGGTACAATTCAGGTCGATCGCTTTGAATTTGAGGGCAACACGGCTTTTAGCGATCGCGAACTCGCAGAAGTTATTAAAGAGTTTGCGGGGCGCGAAATCACGTTTGCGGAACTGATCGCAGCCGAAGCAGCCGTCACTCAAAAATATGTAGCCGCAGGATATATCAATTCCGGCGCTGTAATTCCCGCCAACCAAACCTTTCCGAGATCGGGAGGTGTGGTGACAATTCGGATTGTAGAAGGCGGATTAGATGAAATTGTGATTACTGGAAACAGGCGCTTAAATTCAAATTACGTGCGATCGCGCCTTGAGCGCGCTACCAGACGGCCCCTAAACCGATCTCGGTTGCTGGAAGCATTGCAACTGCTGCAACTCGACCCCTTAATTGCCAATATTTCCGCCGAATTGCAAGCCGGAAGCCGCCCGGAAAACAGCCGCTTAGAAGTGCGGGTAAAAGAAGCAGACAGCTTTAACGGTGAAGTGTTCGCAGACAACAACCGATCGCCCAGCGTCGGCAGTTTTCGGCGCGGTGTTCGCATCAATCAAGCAAATTTGCTCGGTTTGGGCGACGGATTAGAGGTATCTTATGCTAACACCGACGGCAGCAACGAATTCAACGGCAGCTACACAGTCCCCGTCAACGCGCGCAACGGCACGATTGGGTTCGCTGCAGGTGTTGCTAGCACCAACATCATTGAGGAACCCTTCGATGCTGCTGAAATTGAGGGGAAATCGCGGACTTACGAGTTAACTTACCGCCAGCCGATTGTCGAAAAGCCCGATCGCACTTTGGCTTTGGGACTGAGTTTTTCGCGGCAAGAAAGCGATACATTCCTGTCTGGGGAACGATTTGCGCTTTCGGCGGGAGCAAATGAGCGCGGCGAAACGCGGGTTTCGGCTGTGCGATTTTTTCAAGAATACGTGCAGCGGAGTTCCAGCCAAGTGTTCGCGGCGCGATCGCAGTTTTCCCTCGGTACCGATTTTTTGGGCGCTACTGCGAACGATAGCGGGCCCGACAGCCGCTTTCTGGCGTGGCGCGGACAAGCCCAGTACGTGCGGCTGCTAGCACCAGAAACCTTGCTGATAGTGCGTTCCGACATTCAATTAGCCGATCGCCCCCTGCTTTCCCTCGAACAAATCGGGATCGGCGGCGTTCAAAGCGTGCGCGGATACCGCCAAGATTTGCTGTTAACTGATAGCGGTGCGATCGCCTCTGCTGAAGTGCGAATTCCGGTTTGGCGTGTCCCAGAAGTCCAAGGGTTGTTGCAAGTCGCTCCGTTTATCGATTTTGGGTTAGGGTGGAACCATTCGGAGGAAAAGGCGAATCCTGACTCGGATAAACTGCTGGGTGCGGGTTTGGGGCTGGTTTGGCAGATGGGCGATCGGTTGAATGTGCGTTTAGACTACGGTATTCCTTTGATAAATGCTCGATCGGGCGATCGAACTTTGCAGGAAAAAGGCATCTACTTTAGAATCAATTATTTTCCGTTTTAAATTGTAGGTTGGGTTGAGCGCGATCGAACCCTACGCTTCGCTTCGCCCAACACTTTCATCTTTAGCGCTGACGGTCAAATTTTATTAAGTGGCGGCCTCGATCGCACCATCAAACTGTGGGATCTCGCAACCGGATGTTGTATGAGGACGTTGATGGGCGATCGGCTGTATGAAGGCATGAATATTCGAGAGGCAACGGGATTGACGACTATTTCTACTGACACTTTAAACTGTCCAATCTTCGATCGATAACCCTGTTACTTTACCAAAATCTCTATGATTGCGGGTTAACAAAATCAACCCACGGAACATTGCAATTGCCGCGATCCGAGCATCCATCTTTGCCAGTTGAATCCGTTGTGACTGTAATCGATCGAATGTTGTAGCCGCACCTGCATCGAATGAGACAAGGGGCAACACTTTGAAGTCACTAAGGAGTCGCGCCATCATTGTATACCCTTTCACTACGTCATCCGGGTTACGAGCACGATTAATATAAGCGTGACAGCCAAGCATCTGTTCGTGAAACGTTACAGTCGATACGGCAAAATCTGATAGTGGGTACTGAGCCATGCGCGTCGAAAGGTTGCTAAAATCTCTCCCTGCTTGACGTTGAAGAATACTCAGATGATCTGTATCCAGTAAATATTTCATAGCTCATCTTGAGCTTCGAGGAGAGACTCATCCCCTTGGCGAATCGCTCGTCCATAGGCAAGTAGCTCATCAAAGGCAGGTTCATCTTTGAAAGACCCTATAATTTGTTGCAACCAATTCGTCGGTTGAGAAGCCACAACTTGCTTCTGCAACTGGGCGATCGCTGCTTCCACTGCTGCAAGCCGTTCCTCTAAAGAAGTGTTAATTGCCATTTGAGTTTCCCTAATTAATCATTTCTATCTAAAGGATAGCGAGTCATGTCCAAACAATCGGCTCCGCCCACAATTATATCGCCTGTAACCTCAACATTGCCTGAGCTATTCACAACTTGCAATGTCGAACAGTTTCCAAGGCGAAGCCAAATAACTTTCGGTGGATTCCCAAATACTAAGCTCAGGTCGTGCATATCGGCGTCTTTCGAGACAATCATCAAATCATTGTCTTTTGCATAATCCCAAACTACTGGGTCGATCGTTGCTTTCATCCCCACATCTCGAACGTGAAGCGAATTTGGGAAAATATCGCTCAAACTGTTCGGTAACTTGGGCGACAAGTTTTCATCAAAAAGTAATTTCATGCGGATAAGGTTGCGGTCATAAACCGACGCTCACGGTCAGCAGCATAAGCAATACAGGCTTTTAAATCTTCTCGCGTCAGATCGGGAAAATCGTCGATAATTTCTGCTTCGGTCATCTCGGAAGCCAGGTACTCAAGCACTTCATAAACCGTAATTCGCAAGCCGCGTACACAAGGCTTACCACCGCGTTTATTTGGCTCGATCGTGATGTGGTTTCGGTAGTTCATAGTTGGAATTATCGTCATTGTGTTCTCGACCTTTGCCAAATCTTAGCCTATAGCTGCCGAGCTGGCAAGGTTGTCAATCTTGTTTTTAATACGATTAGCATCGGAATTAATATTACCCACACCTTTGCAGACGGCAGTGCCGTATCCCTACAATTAATAGCGGTATGGAAACAGCACGGCGCCGTGTCTTCTATATTATTTCGGTGCAATCGGAATTGATATCAGTTATCTTTAGCGCTGACGGCCAATTTTTATTAAGTGGGGGTCTCGATCGCACGATTAAGCTGTGGGATGTCGCAACCAAACGTTATATTAAGACGTTGATGGGCGATCGGCTGTATGAAGGCATGAATATTCAAGACGCAACGGGATTGACGAACGCTCAAAAAGCGACATTGTTGAGAGCGTTAGGCGCGTTGGTGTAGCCTGCGGGTGGTTTTCGCGATCGCCTTAACTCAGCGCTTAACTGACGGATTTTGAGTGATGCAATTTGGACAATCCTATGAGTGGATTCAAACTGCGATCTCAAATCCCGTAGCATCGGAATTATGTAGTGCGAGCATCCCCCCTCGCTACTTGGATCGCGAGCGGGGACGCTCGCACTGATACGATCCAAATATATAATTCTGATGGAAGCGGAAACGATATTATTTATATAACAGGATTTAAGCTATGTCTCGCCTGTCTTCCGGCCTACTTTTTGCTTTCCTGTTGCTATTTCCCTCGAAAACCTTCGCCCAAATTATCCCCGATAATACCCTGGGGCCGGAAAGTTCGCGGACAGTTCCCGATACTATCAACAATTTACCCTCTGATAGAATCACTGGCGGGGCAACTCGCGGCGTTAACCTCTTTCACAGCTTGCGCGAATTTAACATCCGTCAAGGGCGGGGAGCTTATTTTGAAAATCCCAGCGGAATTGCCAACATCTTCACGCGCGTTACGGGCGGCAACCCTTCTAATATTTTAGGAACTCTGGGAGTTTTAGGCAACGGTAACTTATTTTTAATTAACCCAAAAGGGATTGTCTTCGGCCCGAATGCTCGGTTAGATTTGCGCGGTTCGTTTATTGGTTCAACCGCTGACAGTATTGTGTTTAATAACGGCTTTGAATTCAGCAGCACCAACCCGCAAACATCTGCACTGTTAACAGTTAATATTCCCGTTGGTTTAAGATTTCGGGAAAATTCGGGTGCAATTGTCAACCGTTCCACGGCTTTAGGAAAGGTAAACCTCCCAGCCTCTGCTGTGCCCATTCCGATTAGCGATCGAGTTGGTTTAGCAGTAGAACCAGGTCAAACTTTAGCACTCATTGGCGGCGACATCCAACTCCAAGGCGGCAATTTAACCGCCAGCAGCGGACAAATTTTACTCGGTAGCGCAGCCAGTCCCGGTTTAGTTAATTTCGCACTGACAGCGGGGGAAAAGGGAAATTTAACTTTAAATTATGACAATATTCAGAACTTCGGCAATATTCAAATAGCCGATGGAACACTCATCAACACCAGCGGCACCGGTGGCGGTAGAGTAGAGTTAAAAGGTGGAAATGTCGCCCTCAGCGGTGCGCGGATTTATGCGCTGACACTGGGAAATATTGATGGTAGAGGTATCGATATCAGCGCTCAAAAGTTGCGAGTGGAAAACGGATCGCAATTTTCTACCCTGACTCTAGGAGATGGTGCAGGAGGTCATATCAACTTCCGCGCTGCTGATTCAGTAGAAATGAGCGGGCTGGGAGTTGAGGGCTATCAACAGGTTGCAATTAAATATTTGGTATCGGGAACTACAGACCCGTTTGACCCGCTATTTGTGCTGTTTAATGCTAGTGCTGGCGCTGGTTCGGGGGGGAATATTACGATCGACACCGGCCGCCTGCTCTTCAACAATGGGATAGTAGGTAGCGGCATCACTTTTGGCGGTGGAAGGGGCGGAAATTTAATCATTCGCGCCAATACTTTTGAGATGGTGGGTTCTGGAATTAACAACGGCACAGCTAAAGAAAGTACCGGTGCGGGAGGAAGCATTAGTGTTGATGTCGCGAGATTAATTATGCGCAATGGTTCTATTCTCGGTACGACGAGCTACAGCAGCGGCGCCTCGGGGAATATCAACATTAATGCTGCTGAATCAGTAGAATTGTCTAACAGCGGCCCGACAACAGTTGTCTCAACCGGAATTAGCACGCTGAGTATCGGATCTAACGGCAGGGCGGGGAATATTAACGTCGATACCAAGCGGTTGACTCTCTCTGGGGGTTCTGCGTTTACATTAGGAACGGGTGTTTTAGTTGGCAGGTTTTTGTTTTCTCAGGAGGGCGGACCTGCTGGAAATTTAACTGTTAGGGCTACTGAATCAGTAGAAATTTCAGGTATTTCTCAACTTTTGACCAGCGGAATTCAGAATGCTAGTGCGCTGACTTCTGGAACTTTGAGCTCTAGTCGGGGCGGGGATATTCGCATTGATACGCCCAGCCTAACCGTGCGGGATGGGGGGATAGTTTCTACGAGTTCTTTGGGTGTAGGAGATGTGGGGAATATTACTGTTAATGCCGATCGCATTGAGGTCAGCGGCAGCGGAAATAACGGTCTGTTTGTCAGTACAATTGATGCTTCGGTGGGCAAGACATTTGGTACTAATCCCAATGCTACGGCAAATGCGGGTTCGTTGAATCTGAATGCCGATCGATTAATTGTCAGAGATGGAGCTACAGTCACGGTGCAGGCAACGGGAACCGGGCGCGCTGGTAATATCAATATTGTCGCAAATTCGATCGACCTTGACAATAAAAGCAGTATTGACGGCACGACTATATCCGGTACAGGAGCAAATATTAACCTGCAAGCGCGATCGATCCAATTGCGCCGCAACAGCCGAATTACCACGGATGCAGGCAGTTCTGACGGCGGCAATATTAACATCAACAGCAACATTCTTGTCACCCTCCCGCAAGAAAACAGCGACATTACAGCCAACGCCCGCACAGCAGGCGGCGGCCGCGTGAATATCAATGTCCCCAATGTCTTCGGCTTTACAGCAGCCAGTCGCGAACAAGTCAGAAGCAGGTTGGAGCTCAGTGACACAGAATTTGCAGCGTTGCAAGTAAGTCCTACATCCCTGCTTCCCAGCAGCGACATCGCGGCGATTTCCCAAAGTGGCGGCCCGGCTTTGCAAGGGGCGGTAACATTTAGTTCTTTTGGAGTGAATCCTGCTCAAGGTTTAGTGGAACTGCCGCAAAATTTGGTGAATCCGGCTGCGTTAATTGCTGCAAATCCCTGCATCCAAGGGGCCGAAAACGAGTTTACTGTGACAGGTCGGGGGGGATTGCCACCTAGTCCTCACGATGCCCTCAGCAGCAATTTTAGCCAGTTTACTTGGGTGGAACCACCGGTAGGTGGAAGTCAGCAAATAGAAGACCACAGAGCATCCATAGAAGTTCAGCCAACAGAAATTATGCCCGCTCAAGGTTGGGTAATGGACGATCGAGGACAAGTAAAGCTGGTAGCCTATAATTCTGGTGGTGGTGCATCTATTCGCAGTCCGAAATCGACGGGTGTTTGCGTACCTCGATAGATACTCTTCAGGTTTTAGCTAACCCGTCGCTATTTTCCTCATACTAAATTAACCAAACTTAAAAGATGCCCCGCCAATCTTCCACCCTATTTTTTGCATTCTTACTGCTGTTTCCTTTGCCTGCGATCGCCCAAATCATCCCTGACAGCAGCTTGGGTGCAGAAAGTTCGCGGACAGTGACCGATACTATCAACAACTTACCCTCTGATAGAATCACAGGCGGTGCAACTCGCGGCGTTAACCTCTTTCACAGCTTGCGCGAATTTAACATCCGTCAAGGGCGAGGAGCTTATTTTGAAAATCCCAGCGGAATTGCCAACATCTTCACCCGCGTTACGGGCGGCAACCCTTCTAATATTTTAGGAACTCTGGGAGTTTTAGGCAACGGTAACTTATTTTTAATTAACCCAAAAGGGATTGTTTTTGGCCCCAATGCGCGGTTAGATTTGCGCGGCTCGTTTATCGGTTCAACTGGTAGCGGCGTTCTCTTTGATAATGGCTTTGAATTTAGTGCAGCTAATTCTAATACAGTGCCATTGTTAGCGATTAATATTCCTGTGGGTTTAAGATTTCGAGACAATCCCGGTACAATTGTCAACTCTTCCCAAGCAATTGGCCCCACACCAACCTTACCGCCATTGCCCGTAGAAATTCCTGTTTCTAACAAACTTGGTTTAGCAGTAGACCCCGGTCAAACTTTAGCATTAATTGGCGGTGACATTCAACTACAAGGAGGAAACTTAACAGCTTATACCGGACAAATATTGCTGGGAAGTGTGAAAAGTCCAGGTTTAGTGCAATTTGAACCAACAGCTTTAGGTTTGAATTTAAACTACAGTAATATTCAGAGCTTCGGCAATATTGAAATGAACGGCGCATTGATAAATACCAGCGGATTAGGAGGTGGGAAAGTCGATATTCGAGGGGGAAATATTAATCTTAATGGTTCAGGAATTTATGGACTGACACTCGGAAATATAAATGGTAGAGGCATTGACATCAATTCCCAAAACTTACGAGTAGAGGGGGGGTCGCAAATTTTCGCCTCCACACTAGCAGAAGGAAGAGGAAGCGATATCAACATCCGCGCTACTGACTCAGTAGAAATGAGTGGGATTGGCTTTGAGAGCTATCAACAATTTTTAGTTAATTATCGGAGATTGAGAACAGTCGATCCTTTTGATCCGCAAATTGTTCTGACCACTGGCACTTCTGGCACAGGAGCCTCAGGAGACATCACGATTGATACCGAACGCCTGCTGATAGGCAATGGGGCTGTGGCAGGTAGTAGCAGCACGTTAGGTGCGGGAAATGGGGGAAATATTAACATCCATGCCAACTTTCTCGATCAGGCTGGTTCTACGGTCAGCAGTGGGTCATTAATGGGTAGTACCGGTACGGGGGGAAACATCACCGTTGCCAGCCAGAAATTAATTGTCCGTGATGGTGCTATTCTCACCACTACCACCAGCAGTCAGGGAGCATCAGGAAATATCACTATTAAAGCTGCTGAATCAGTAGAAGTGTTAAGGACTCCCCCTGGGAGTGTGGTGCAAACTTTGATCAGCGCCGCCTCTATAGATCCCAATGGGAAAGGTAAAGCCGGAGATATTACGATCGACACCAAGCGGTTAATTGCTGCCCAAGGAGCCGGAATTGCTGTATCGAGCGGTGGGACTATTGGCAATAGTCTCTTCTCTAATGGGGGACCCGGAGGCAATTTGACAATTAGGGCCTCTGAGTCGGTAGAGTTAGTAGGTATCTCTGGAGTTTTGGCAAATGGAGAATACAGTCTTAGTTTCTTAGCAAGTGAAACCAGTGGTTCTAGTCAGGGAGGCAATATTTACATTGCCACGCCTGTGCTGACTTTGCGGGATGGGGGAGTAATTTTACAGTCTTCTTTGGGTAAGGGAAATGCAGGCAGCCTCACGATTGATGCCGATCGCGTAGAAGTCTTGGGCAGTGCTCTTAACGGTCGATTTATTAGTCAAATTGACGGTTCGGGGGGCAATTTCTTGGGAATTCCCATTCCCAACGCTACGGGAAATGCGGGTTCAATTAATCTCAAGGTCGATCGATTGACGGTTCGGGATGGGGCCGCGATCAGCGTCCGGGCTCTGGGAACGGCGCAAGCTGGTACTCTCACCGTTGTAGCCGACTCAATTGCCCTTGATAACAAAGGCAGCATTAATGGCACAACTGATGCAGGCGGCGGGGCAAATATTAACCTCCAAGCGCGAGACATTCAGTTGCGGCGCGGTAGCAGAATTACCACCGATACAGGTAATTCAGATGGTGGAAATATCAGAATTAATAGCGAACTTTTGGTAGCCTTACCGCGAGAGAATAGTGATATTACAGCTAATGCTCGCACAGCTATGGGCGGACAAGTTACAGTCAATGTACCAAATATCTTTGGATTTACCAGCATTAACCGCGAACAAGCCAGGAATAGTTTACGACTGAGTGATGCTGAATTTGCAGCGTTGCAAGTAAGTCCGACTTCTCTAATTCCTACCAGCGATATTGCGGCTATTTCCCAAAGTAGCGGCCCAGCTTTGCAAGGAGCAGTAACGTTTAGCACTACTGGGGTAAATCCCGCTCAAGGGTTAGTAGAATTAGAGCAAAATGTAGTCGATCCCAGCACCTTAATTGCTGCTAATCCCTGCATCCAAGGGCAAGAAAACGAGTTTACTGTGACTGGGAAAGGAGGAGTGCCACCGAGTCCTAATGAGGCCCTCAGCAGCGCAGCAGCGCCGTTTCCTTGGGTGGAACCAGCCTTAGGTGGAAGTCAGCAAGTAGAAGGCGAAAAAGCATCCATAGCAGTTGGGCCAACAGAAATTATTCCCGCTCAAGGTTGGGTAATGGACGATCGAGGAGAAGTAAGGCTGGTAGCGTATAATTCACGTGGTGGTGCATCTCTTCGCAGTCCGAAATCGACGGGTGTTTGCGTACCTCGATAGGTACTCTTTAGGTTTGATCTGCGCGCTCGTTTTTTCATACCAAAATAACAGGATTCCAAGTATGCCCCGCCAATATTCCACCCTATTTGTTGCATTCTTACTGCTGTTTCCTTTCCCCGCGATCGCCCAAATCATCCCTGACAGCAGCTTGGGTGCAGAAAGTTCGCGGACGGTGACCGATACTATCAACAACTTACCCTCTGATAGAATCACTGGCGGTGCAACTCGCGGCGTTAATCTCTTTCACAGCTTGCGCGAATTTAACATCCGTCAAGGGCGGGGAGCTTATTTTGAAAATCCCAGCGGAATTGCCAACATCTTCACCCGCGTTACGGGCGGCAACCCTTCTAATATTTTAGGAACTCTGGGAGTTTTAGGCAACGGTAACTTATTTTTAATTAACCCAAAAGGGATTGTCTTCGGCCCCAATGCGCGGTTAGATTTGCGCGGCTCGTTTATCGGTTCAACTGGTAGCGGCGTTCTCTTTGATAATGGCTTTGAATTTAGTGCGACCGATGCTAATACAGTGCCATTGTTAGCGATTAATATTCCTGTGGGTTTAAGATTTAGAGAAAATTCTGGCACAATTATCAACACTTCCCAAGCAATCGGCCCCACACCAACCTTACCGCCATTGCCCGTAGAAATTCCTGTTTCTAATAAACTCGGTTTAGCAGTAGATCCCGGTCAAACTTTAGCATTAATTGGCGGTGACATTCAACTACAAAGAGGAAATTTAACAGCTTATACCGGACAAATATTGCTGGGAAGTGTGAAAAGTCCAGGTTTAGTTCAATTTGAACCAACAGCTTTAGGTCGGAATTTAAACTACAGTAATATTCAGAATTTTGGCAATATTGAAATGAACGGTGCGTCCATCAATACCAGCGGATTAGGAGGTGGAAAAATTGACATCAGAGGTGGAAACGTCACCGTCAGTAGTTCGGGAATTTATAGCCTAACATTGGGAAATATTGATGGTAGAGGGATTGACATCAACGCTCACAATTTACGAGTAGATAAAGGAACGCAAATTCTTACTTCAACCTTGGGAGATGGAAACGGGAGTAATATGAATATCCGCGCTACTGACTCATTAGAAATGATTGGGTTGGGAATAGGAGGCTATCAGCGATTTTATACCCAATATATATTATCTGGAACCATCAACCCCTTTGACCCCCAAATTGTAATTAATAGTGGTACTTTGGGCAGTGGAAATTCTGGAGAGGTTAACATCGATACCGGACGGCTGCTGTTGCGTGATGGGGTAGTAGGCGGTACCGCCACCCTGGGTGCTGGAAATGGGGGAAATCTGACTGTCCGCGCTAACACCTTCGAGATCGTTAGTTCAGCAATCAATAATGGAACAACTAAGAAAAGTACCGGATCTGGCGGCAATATCAATATTGAGGCCCAACGGTTAATTATACGCGATGCAGGTGGTTTAGTTAGCATCAGCCGCAGCGATGGAGCATCAGGAAATATCACGATTAAAACAACTGAATCTGTAGAATTGTCGGGGGGTATTTCTGGAAGTGCCGCGCAAACTCGTATCGGTACAAACTCTTTTGATGGCAATGGTAAATCCGGGGATATTACCATCGACACTAAGCGGCTAAGTGTTTCTGATGGAGCCTCAATTAGTTTATCAACGGGTGCGGTTGTTGGGCAAGTCGTGTTTTCTAGAAATGGAGGTCTAGGAGGAAATTTAACTGTGAGAGCTTCCGAGTCTATCGAAGTGAGCGGGGTATCTGGAGTTTTGAGAAATGTAGGATTCGGAGCGAGTGCTCTGGCTACTCAAACTTCAAGTTCTGGTCGGGGTGGAGATATCCACCTCTCTACACCGATGCTCGCTCTGCGGAATGGTGGAATTATTTCTGCGGCTTCTTTGGGTGCAGTAGATGCCGGAAATATTACTATTGATGCCGATCGCATAGAACTTAAAGGTGCGGGGAGTAACGGTCGTTTCGCAAGTAGAATTGAGGCTTCGGCTGGCAGCTTTTCTCTTATTGTCAATCCCAACGCTACGGGGAACGCGGGTTCATTAAATTTGAATGTAAATCGATTGAGTATCCGGGATGGAGCAACGGTTAGTGTTCAGTCTTTAGGAAGGGGAAGGGCTGGAAATATTAATGTTGTAGCTAACTCAATTGCTTTGGATAACAAAGCGAGTATTGATGGTACAACTGAATTTGGCGGTGGGGGAAATATTAATATCAGGTCGCAAGATATCCAGTTACGGCGCGGCAGCAGAATTACAACGGATGCAGGGATTTCTGACGGGGGAAATATCAGAATTAATAGCGATATTTTGGCTACTTTACCCAATGAAAATAACGATATTACAGCTAATGCGCGTACTGCTATGGGCGGTCAAGTTACAGTAAATGTCCCGAATGTTTTTGGTTTTACAACGGTGACACGGGAACAAGCCAGAAGTAGTTTAGGGCTAAATGACGCTGAATTTGCAGCTTTACAAGTCAATCCAACTTCTTTACTTCCCACTAGCGATATTGCGGCTATTTCCCAAAGTAGCGGCCCAGCTTTGCAAGGAGCAGTAACGTTTAGCACTACTGGGGTAAATCCCGCTCAAGGGTTAGTAGAATTAGAGCAAAATGTAGTCGATTCCAGCACATTAATTGCTGCTAATCCCTGCATAGAAGGGGCAGAAAACGAGTTTACTGTGACTGGGAAAGGAGGAGTGCCACCGAGTCCTAATGATGCTCTCAGCAGCGCAGCAGCGCCGTTTCCTTGGGTGGAACCAGCCTTAGGTGGAAGTCAGCAAGTAGAAGGCGAAAAAGCATCCATAGCAGTTGGGCCAACAGAAATTATGCCCGCTCAAGGTTGGGTAATGGACGATCGAGGAGAAGTAACGCTGTTAGCGTATAATTCTGGTGGTGGTGCATCTCTTCGCAGTCCGAAATCGACGGGTGTTTGCGTACCTCGATAGGTACTCTTCAGGTTTGATCTGCGCGCTCGTTTTTTCATACCAAATTAACAGGATTCCAAGTATGCCCCGCCAATCTTCAGCCCTAATTTTTGCTTTCTTACTACTGTTTCCTTTCCCTGCGATCGCTCAAATTATCCCTGACAGTAGCTTGGGTGCAGAAAGTTCCCGCACAGTACCCGCAACTATTAACAATTTACCCTCAGATATAATAGAAGGCGGTGCAACTCGCGGTGTCAATTTATTTCACAGTTTACGAGAATTTAACGTCGGTGAAGGCCGAGGATCATATTTTGCCAATCCTAACGGGATTGCGAATATTTTTACCCGCGTTACGGGTGGCAATCCTTCCAATATTTTAGGCGTGTTGGGAGTTCAAGGCAGTGCTAACTTATTTTTACTTAATCCCAAAGGAATTGTATTTGGTCCCAATGCGAGGTTAGATTTACGCGGCTCATTTATCGGTTCTACAGCTAGCGGCGTTCTCTTTGATAAGGGCTTTGAATTTAGCGCTGCCAATTCTAATGCAGTGCCATTATTAGCGATTAATATTCCTGTGGGTTTGAGATTCCGAGACAATCCCGGTACAATTATTAACCAATCAATTGCTGCTAACCCATCACCGCCTGACCTTCCCCTACCATTACCAATTTTTAATAAAATTGGTTTAGCAGTAGACCCTGGTCAAACCTTAGCGCTAGTAGGTGGAGATATCCAATTCAACGGGGGAATCGCTACCGCCAGTACCGGACAAATCCTTCTGGGCAGTATCAAAAGTCCAGGTTTAGTGCAATTTGAACCAACCGCATTAGGTCTGAATTTAAACTATGGTAATATTCAGAACTTCGGCAATATTGAAATGAACGGTGCGTCGCTCAATACCAGCGGATTAGGAGGAGGGAAAGTTGACATCAGGGGTTCAAATGTCACTCTTAACGGTTCAGGAATTTATGGACTGACACTAGGAAATATGGAGGGCAGAGGCATTGACATCAATGCCCAAAACTTACGATTAGAGGGGGGGGCGCAAATTTTCACCACGACCCTGGGAGAGGGGAAAGGGAGCGATATCAACATCCGCGCTACTGACTCAGTAGAAATGATCGGGTTGGGAATTGAGGGCTATCAGCAGCTTACAGAAAATTTTCAGACATCTGGAACAGGCAACCCCTTTATTTCGCAAATCGTTCTGTTCACTAGCGCTATTGGCAGTGGAGCAGCCGGAGATATTAACATTGAAGCCGGACGGCTGTTGATGAGCAATGGGGTAGTGGCCGGTGCCCCCACCTTTGGTGCTGGGAATGGCGGAAATTTGACTGTCCGCGCCAACACCATCGATCTCGTCAGTTCAACACTCTATAACGGAACAACGAACCAAAGCACTGGTCAAGGCGGAAACATCACTGTTGAAGCCCAACGGTTAATACTGCGCGATGGCGGTGCGTTTGCCAGCTTCAGCCTTAGTGATGGAGCATCGGGGAATATCGCGATTAAAGCGAGTGAATCTGTGGAATTATCGGGTAGTCTTCCTGGAGGTCTAGGGCAAACTCGGCTCGGCACGAATACTTTTGATGCGAATGGAAAAGGTGGGGATATTAGCATCGACACTAAGCGGCTGAGTGTTTCTAATGGAGCCACAATTAGTTTAACGACGGGTGCGATTTTTGGCCAACTCGTGTTTTCTACAAGTGGGGGGACGGGAGGAAATTTAACTGTGAGAGCCTCCGAGTCTATAGAAGTGAGCGGCGAGTCAAGATTTTTGGGGAATGCGGGCTATGTAGCAAGTTCTTTTGTTACTCAAACTGCGAGTTCTGGTAGAGGTGGAGATATCCGCCTCTCAACACCTAAACTAACTGTGCAGAATGGCGGCGTTATTTCTGCGGCTTCTTTGGGTATAGCAGATGCAGGAGATATTACAATTAATGCCGATCGCTTACAAGTGCAAGGTATTGGGAGTAACAGTCGGTTGAGAAGTGGAATTGAGGCCTCGGCTGGTAGGGCGTTTAATGCTGTCAATTCCACTGCTAGCGGAAATGCAGGCTCGTTGAATTTGAATGCTAATCAATTGATTATTCGGGATAGTGCAGTGGTTAATGTTCAATCTTCAGGAACAGGTAGGGCTGGCAATATTAACGTTGTAGCCGATTCAATTGCCCTGGATAATAAAAGCGTAATTGATGGCACGACAGTCTCTGGTACAGGGGCAAATATTAACCTTCAAGCGCAAGACATTCAGTTGCGGCGCGGCAGTAGAATCACCACGGATGCAGGTATTTCTGAGGGCGGTAATATCAAAATCAATAGCGAACTTTTGGTAGCTTTACCGCGAGAGAACAGTGATATTACAGCTAATGCTCGCACAGCTAGGGGCGGACAAGTTACGGTCAATGTACCAAATATCTTTGGATTGACCAGCATTAACCGCGAACAAGCCAGGAGTAGTTTAGCACTGAGTGATACTGAATTTGCAGCGTTGCAAGTAAGTCCGACTTCTCTAATTCCTACCAGCGATATTGCGGCGATTTCTCAAAGTAGCGGCCCGGCTTTGCAAGGAGCAGTAACCTTTAGCACTACTGGGGTAAATCCCGCTCAAGGGTTAGTAGAATTAGAGCAAAATGTAGTCGATCCCAGTACCTTAATTGCTGCTAACCCCTGCATAGAAGGGGGAGGAAACGAGTTTACTGTGACTGGGAAAGGAGGAGTGCCACCGAGTCCTAATGATGCCCTCAGCAGCGCAGCAGCGCCGTTTCCTTGGGTGGAATCAGCCTTAGGTCGAAGTCAGCAAGTAGAAGGCGAAAGAGCATCCATAGAAATTCCGCCAACAGAAATTATTCCCGCTCAAGGTTGGGTAATGGACGATCGAGGACAAGTAAGGCTGGTAGCGTATAATTCAGGTGGTGCTGCTTCTACTCGCAGTCCGAAATCGACGGGTGTTTGCGTACCTCGATAGGCACTCTTTAGGTTTTAGCTAACCCTTCGCTATTTTCCTAATATTAAATTAACCAGACTTCAAAGATGCTCCGCCAATATTCCGCCCTATTTTGTGCATTATTAGTGCTGTGTCCTTTCCCCGCCGTCGCCCAAATCATCCCAGATAGCAGCTTGGGTGCAGAAAGTTCGCGGACTGTTCCCGACAGGATTAATAATTTACCATCGGACAGAATAGAAGGCGGTGCAACTCGCGGAGTAAATTTATTTCACAGTTTACGAGAATTTAACGTAGGTGAAGGCCGAGGAGCATATTTTGCGAATCCTAACGGGATTGCGAATATTTTCACCCGCGTTACGGGTGGCAATCCTTCTAATATTTTAGGTGTGCTGGGAGTACAAGGGAATGCTAACTTGTTCTTACTTAATCCCAAAGGAATTGTCTTCGGTTCCAATGCGAGGTTAGATTTGCGCGGTTCATTTTTAGCAAGTTCTGCTGATAGCGTAGTTTTCGAGAATGGCTATCAATTTAGCAGCAGAAATTCCCAATCAATCCCGCTGTTAAATGTCAATATACCGCTCGGTTTAAACTTTCGAGAAAATCCGGGAAAAATCCTTAACTCTTCAGCAGCACCAGCCTTGATTTTACCAAAATTACCCCCAGCAATCCCGCAGATTTTCAATAACACGGGCTTAGGAGTTGGGCCCGGACAAACTCTCGCCCTAGTGGGCGGAAAGCTTGAATTAAATCAGGGAACACTCACTGCATCTACCGGACAAATTTTGCTCGGTAGCGTCGCTAGTCCGGGGATGGTCGGATTGGGGACAACGCCATTTGGATTAAGTTTAAACTATGACAAGATTTCCAACTTTGGTAATATTGAAATAACCAACGGCTCACTAATCAACACCAGTGGACTAGGTGGTGGCAAAATCGATATTCGAGGTGGAAATGTTAACCTCAACGGTGGGCGAATTTATGCACTAACTTTGGGAAATATCGACGGTAGGGGTATCGATATTAACGCTCAACAGTTTCGGGCCCAAGGTGGAGCGCAAATCTCCACACTGACAGCAGGAAGTGGTGCCGGAGGCGCGATCGACATCCGCGCTACCGACTCAGTAGAACTGATCGGGATTGGATTTGAGAGCTTTCAAAACTTTGTCAAAAATTATACAGCCTCTGGAGGAATCAACCCCTTTGACCCACAAATTCTGCTGGAAACAAGCACTGCTGGCACGGGAAATGCGGGAAACATCTTAATCGATACTGGACAACTGCTGATCGACAATGGAACCGTATCGGGTAGCGCTACGTTAGGTGCTGGCAACGCCGGAAATATGACCATCCGTGCCAGGATTTTCGATCTGGTAGGTTCAGGGATCAACAGCGGCACACTCGCGGGGAGTACGGGTAGGGGAGGAAATATCACCTTTGAGGGAGAACGTTTTATCGTACGCGATGGCAGTGCGCTCATCAGCACCACTCGCAGTGAAGCACCATCGGGGAATATCAACATTAAAGCGAATGAATCAGTAGAAGTGCTGCGGACTCCGGCTCGAAGTCCCGTAGCAACCTTGATTGGTACAACCGCAATCAGCATTAACGGGAAAGCCGGAGACATTAATATCGACACGAAGCGGTTGAGGATCTCTGAAGGGGGCGGAATTAGTTTATCTAGCGGCTCGGTTGTGGGCAACCAACCCTTGAATACAACTGGGGGGCCAGGAGGTAATTTAACAATTAAAGCTACTGAGTCAGTCACACTAGAGGGTATTTCTGGAGTTTTGGCGAATGGGAGTCGGAATCCTAGTTTCATCTCCGCTGATACCAACTCTGCTGCTCGGGGAGGGAGTATGAACATTTCTACACCTTTAGTAATTCTCCGCGATGGAGGACTTATTTCTACTGCATCTTTAGGCAAAGGAGAAGCAGGAAGCCTCACGATCGATGCGGGGCGCGTAGAAATTATTGGTAATGGGGGTCAAGGTGAATTTAACAGTCAAATTCAGACTTCCGTTGGCATTGTCTCTCGCGTTAGAAACCCCAATGCTACGGCTAACGGAGGTTCCTTGAATCTGAATGTCGGGCAATTGATTCTTCGCAATGGGGGAACTCTAAATCTGCAAGCATTGGGTTCGGCACGGGCTGGTAACATTAACGTCAAAGCAGATTCTATTTCCCTTGACAACCAAAGCAGCATTGACGGTAGAACGGCATCCGGTGCCGGAGCAAATATTAACCTCGAAGCACGGGATGTTCAGTTGCGCCGAGGGAGCAGAATTACAACTGATGCCAGTATTTCTGATGGTGGCAATATCAACATTAAAAGCGATATTCTGGTTGCTCTCCCCAACGAAAATAGCGATATTACTGCTAATGCGCGATCGGCTCAAGGTGGTCGCGTTAATATTAATGTCCCCAATGTTTTCGGGTTTACATCAGTGACTCGCGAACAGGTGCGAGCGAGTTTGGGATTAACAGATGCTGAATTTGCAGCGTTGCAAGTAAGTCCGACTTCTTTAGTTCCTACCAGCGATATTGCGGCGATTTCCCAAAGTAGCGGCCCGGCTTTGCAAGGTAGTGTTACATTTAGTTCTTCAGGGGTGAATCCTGCTCAAGGTTTAGTGGAACTGCCGCAAAATGTTGTCGATCCGGCTGCGTTAATTGCTGCAAATCCCTGCACGCAAGAGGCCGGGAGCGCATTTACCGTCACTGGGAAAGGAGGAGTGCCACTCAGTCCTAATGATGTTCTCAGCAGCCCTCTATCGCCGTTGCCTTGGGTGGAAACAGCGGTAGGTGGAAGTCAGCAAATAGAAGGCCTCATACCATCCCTCGAAATTCGACCAACAGAAATTATTCCCGCTCAGGGTTGGGTAATGGACGATCGAGGAGAAGTAACGCTGTTAGCGTATAATTCACGTGGTGGTGCATCTCTTCGCAGTCCGAAATCGACGGGTGTTTGCGTACCTCAATAGGTACTCTTCAGGTTTTAGCTAACCCGTCGCTATTTTCCTCATACTAAATTAACAGGAATTAAAAGATGCAGCGCCAATCTTGCGCCCTATTTTTTGCATTCTTACTGCTGTGTCCTTTCCCCGCGATCGCCCAAATTATCCCCGATAATTCTCTGGGCGCGGAAAGTTCGCGCACAGTTCCCGATACTATCAACAGCTTACCCTCTGATAGAATCACTGGCGGTGCAACTCGCGGCGTTAACCTATTTCACAGCTTGCGCGAATTTAACATCCATCAAGGGCGGGCAGCTTATTTTGACAATCCCAGCGGAATCACCAACATATTCACCCGCGTTACTGGTGGCAACCCTTCTAATATTTTAGGAACTCTGGGAGTTTTGGGAAACAGTAACTTGTTTTTAATTAACCCAAAAGGGATTGTCTTTGGCCCCAATGCTCGGTTAGATTTGCGCGGCTCATTTATCGGTTCAACTGGTAGCGGAATTCTTTTTGATAATGGCTTTGAATTTAGTGCAGCTAATTCTAATGCAGTGCCATTGTTAGCGATTAATATTCCTGTGGGTTTGAGATTTCGAGAAAATCCTGGCACAATTGTCAACACTTCCCAAACAATTGGCCCCACACCAACCTTACCACCACTACCGATAGAAATTCCTGTTTCTAATAAACTTGGTTTAGCAGTAGATCCCGGTCAAACCTTAGCATTAATTGGCGGAGACATTCAACTACTAGGGCGTCGGTTCAGTATTAGGAGTTGACAAAAAAAGGAATTTATGAAATTAGCCAGTGCATGAGTTCGAGTCTA
>NZ_JAUBRK010000104.1:0-13468 GCF_036701825.1 Microcoleus sp. MOSTC5
TTCCTCAAGCAGCCACGCTCCCCCAAAAAGAAAAAACCACCTTTGATAGTGAACTCACGTCACCGTCATCTTTCTACCGCAAGGCTTCTAAACCAGGCTCAGCACTCACCTTGACAGGGCTGGTTCAAAACATCCCATCCAGCATTGCGGTGACATCCTGTTGGTCGCGCCCCCGGTTATCGTCGTATATCATGAGCGTGTTTAAATTCCTGTGCCTGCTGAGCTTCTGAACCTTCCGCACATCCCCATCTGTTGCGTCCAGCGCCGCTGTGATAGCGCTGTGCCTGATGCGGTGAGGGGACATCTGTTTTTTAATACCAGCTTTTTCGCTGTGGCGGACAACCATCTTGCAGATACCATCGCCACTAAGTCTGTGTCCGCTGTGGGCGGAGTCAAGTGCTATAAAAAGCGGGCTATCGGGCGCGTAACTTCCCCTTTCCTCCAACCAATTGTCGATCGCCTGCACTGTCGCAGAACCCAAATCGATCATCTCAGCTTGCGTACCGCGTCCCTTGCCAAGAATTCGCAAAGTCTTACAGACAGGATCAAAGTCACAAACACTAAACTGACTGATTTCATTTCGTCGCAGAGCATTACCCCACAGCAGGCGCAACAAAGCATAGTGGTAGTAATAAATATGTAGTGAATTTTAATTACACTAATTTAATACATAGGATATTTTTATAACTCACACAATCAAGTTTGGGGATTTTAATATTTTTTTATGCGCTCCAATGTATGTTGAGTTACACTTATGCTATTATAAGTGACTATTGCTGTCATCCTTGATATCTGCCAACATTAGTTTAGTTATTTAATATGCTATTATTAAGACCAAATTGCCCAGATTGTGGTTCAAATCGCATAGTTAAGAATGGTAGAATTCATAATAAAAAACCCAAATACAAATGTCAAACTTGTGGTCGCCAATTTGTCGAGAATCCGACTAACAAAGTAATGAGCTTCGGAAACAAAAAGTTTAATCGACCGACTTCTTTTGGAAAAGATTTCTTTGGCTGGTATAGCTAGAAGCACGGGTGTTTCTCAAAAATGGTTACAGGATTACGTAAATAATAAATATGCCTCAATCGAGCGCACAGTAAAGGTTAAACCTAAAAAAAAAGTCAGATTGAATGTTGAATGTGATGAACTGTGGTCATTTGTAGATTGTAAAGAAAACAAGCAATGGGTGTGGTTAGCAATGGATAGAGAAACCAGAGAAATTATTGGTGTTTATATTGGCGCTCGTAGCGAAGAAGGAGCCAAACAATTATGGAATTCTCTACCTCCTGTATATAGACAATGTGCTGTTTGCTATACAGATTTTTGGGCGGTATATGCTTGTATTTTTCCTTCGCTACGTCATCAGCCAGTTGGTAAAGACAGTGGAAAAACTAATCACATTGAAAGATTTAATAATACATTGCGCCAACGTGTTTGTCGTCTAGTAAGAAAGACTCTTTCATTTTCTAAAAAGTTAGAAAACCATATTGGTGCTATTTGGTATTTTATTCATCATTACAACTATGTTTTGAGCCAATAAATATCTAATCACTACATATTTATCACTACCAAAAATTAGGCAGTCATACAGTAGAGTTAGAATATTACTTAATAGAAATGAGAGCGGGCTAGTGTCGTTTTTTAGTCCTTTAAGTCACTCGTACTAGCGAGGTTATTCTCTGATGCTGAACCTACTACATTCATCGATTTAAGCGCCTCCTTCTCCATGCAGTCTTCCAACGCTAATATTGCTTTACCACGATTAACATAGTCCGCAGGATTGTTTCCAGAATGCTGAAAACCGATATTGTGCAAAAGTTCATGAAACATAACGCCAGCTACTCTTGCAGGAGAACTTTCAGCTAAATCATTCGTGTTGAAGCTTAAGGCTATCAATGATTTTAAATCCGTATCATCTTTGTATATAGCTGGTATTCGCAATCCACCCCTTCGCATAGCCGGGCTGAGCATGGTTTGTTTAATGATCGGTGCTGCCACGCTAAGCGGTTGTGAGTATGTAAATGCTCCAGAGGCATTGGCTCCAGGAGCAAGCGATTGTTGAAAGGCTCCAATAGCAATGTACTTTTGTTGTGACATTAAGTTGTCCACATCACTAACAAAAGAAGTTTCAACTACGCCAAGAAAAGGTTTGCTTTCAAATTGGCTTTGATACTTTGTAGGCACCTCTGTTGTGATTTTAGGAATAGCGCAGGAGTAAACATCTATTGATCTTTTCTGAAGGATGCGAGTCATTAATGTGACACCTGCATATAAATTTTCAAGATTTTGTCCAGCAATTAGAGAGTCAGATGTTGGGTGCATTCCAGGCCTACGGTTTAAGACGAAAAGATTGGTATCGACTCCTCCTAACTTCCATTGATAGAAAAACTTTGCCTTCGCATGATTCTGATAATTACCATACTTACTCCATAATTTTTGGTTGCCTGCCCTGCTCAAATCTGCAAATACAGGTGCATTTTTGCATCCTAAAGCAACTGTTTCTGGAAAACGTGTTTGTGGATGTGGGATTTTAGTTAAACACAAGTCTGCAGATGTAGATCCAGCAAGATTGAAATCAGGGTTTTTTGGGTTGGTGCTAGGTGGTTTGGGAGGAGCAGATACGAAATCTATTAATCCCCGATCAGAGGCTAATCCTTTTGAAGTTTTTTCTAGCCCTAACCCTGAAAGTAATACAACTACAAGGCTTAGCAAAACCAGGACTGAGCGCTTCAGAAACTTTTTTTTTTTTGCATATTCAAAAAAGCGAAAGGCTTAAAATGATATTAAGCGATATACCACAAAGACGAGCGAGATTAAAATCACTTTAAAGTTTTAGATTTAAAGCAATCTCGTTCTTAAAATGAGGTCTATTTAGGAGGAGGACAAGCATCCTTGTATGTTATGAACTATTTAGAGTTGCAGAGTAACTCGTTACCATCAGGACAATTAAAGAATAACTATCAGAAGTAAAATTCTGCCAAAATCTTAATCTTATTTTTATATTCTCAATGCAGACAGCTCTATCTGTTTGTTGCTAGCTACACAAAAACCCCAACGCCACAGAATCACTTGAAGGTTTCTGGCTTTAAACATTGCACTTGTTTGTAAGTCATCAGTTTTTCTCCTCAATCACCTTACTATTACCTTTATGGGACTTTTGCAAAAGTTTTTTGACCTAATCATACGTTTTTTCAGCAACGACCCACGTCCTAAGCTGCCAAATTGTAGTTTCCCCGCCTAAAAGCCCTACCGGGATTTTGTCGACGGCTGCTAAATTTTTGCTGAAATGAAAAAAATCGATTTCAGATCGACGGAATAATAGCCGCCACCCTCCTTAACTGCTACCAGGAATCAAGAAACCGTGTGTCACGCGCTTGACACTGTTGGGCATGACTGTTATGGTAAATGAAACGCTTGACACAAGTGATTCATTTGTTATGCCAAACCCTAAAGGACACGAAGACTCAATCAAAGACTCCCGCTTTAAAGCTGCTTGGCAGAGTGGCCCAACTCGCACCATTCGGGTTCCGATCGCCCTGGCTGACGCTACTCTAAATTATGCCCGACAACTTGACAACAAAGTCGAACCGCGTGACACAGCAGATAAACGTAGTGGTTCCGAAGTAGAAAATAAACAGCCTCAATCGCGTGACACAAGCGGTTTAACTGATGAAGTTAAACGATTAAAGAGTGAATGTAAGCGACTTCAAAATTTAGTGAGTGACATGAGGATTGAGCTGTACCATACCCGACGCCCTGAAATTGAGCTACCAGAGGCTGCTGACTTGTTAAACAGGCTGAAAGCCAAGCGTAAGAAATCAGCGACAACACTCGCAGACATTGAGGCAATTTTGGAGATGATTGAAGAGTAAACCCCAAAAAGGAATTAGAAATCTATACCCCGATTCATCCCGGAGATATGCTGAGATAATTTCTATGGCGTTAAGCGTCAAAAACCACCTAAAACCCTATCAGGGATTGAAACTCCTTCGTTACTTACTGCATTACTGTAAACCTCCACTAAAGCCCTAAAACGTTAGCAGGGATTAAAACTTGACGCATTTTGATTCCGGTTGATTCGTTTTGATTCGGTTTTTTTGACTAAAAAGACTAGCCGACCCTCTGTTAGCGGTTGCCGAAGGTGATCGCCTGCTGCGACAAGTATGGGTTCTGTTTCCATAAAGCAGAGTTAAAATACTTATTCTATCGTTCAAAAAATCGGTCGTTTGAAGATGTCTTATGCAGCAACTGGTTGTAAACGGGAACAGTATCTGCAAAAATTTCGAGTCGAATCGTGTTTCGGTCACCCCTTTGGAATGTGACAAGGTACAAAGTCTCTGTTCTTTCCTCATCGAATGGATATTGTGGTCGATCTACAGTTCCTCTTACTTCAAATCCTGAAGCGTTAATTTTTTTGCCGTTAACTCGGTTGATTCCTTTAAGGACATAAGCTCCGGGTTCCCAACGAGAAAGCTTAATTGTCCATTCCTCGGAGGCAAATACGCCCGTTAAAAGTGGACAATTGTTAGTTTCTTCATAGCCAATTACCGAGAGCTTGCAAGGTTGAGCTTGTGTTATATTAACAGGCTGTGATAAGGCGATAACTAATGGAATAAACATAGGATTTTAGATGAAACTATTAGAAGTATAGCAAAACCATTTGAGATGTAAACAATCGATTCAATCATCACAAGCGTTTCAGGTTGTTCTACATTCACGACTCAAATAGACTTGCTATATATATGATAAATATGGATAGTTTAGATCGATCAGTTTTGGGCTGTCTTTTTCTCAACGCCTTCCACTTAGATCGCATCCTATCGCCCGCTAAGTTATCAGATACAGACCACTAGAATCATTGGGTTTCGCGTGCAGATACCTGCTAGTTGTAGCAATCGACGCATGGCCCAAAGTTTGAGACAGTAAGTGAATCGGCGCTCCCCGGTTGAGAGCGTGGGAAGCGTGGCAATGGCGCAACCAATGGGCGCTAGTCTTCTCAGAAATTCCAGCGCGTTTAGCAGCTTCCTTGACCAGGTGCGTTACAGAAATCCTGTGCAAGCGACCACCGTTGGTAGCTTTCCGACTCCTAAAAATCGGCTCAGAATTCCCCGCACTTCCTCTGCTGTTCAGAATTGCCAGATACAGAGACGCAGGAAGTAGAACCACGCGAGTCTTGTCGCCCTTGCCATAAATCAAAAGTTGTCCACTTTCACCATTAGGAGTCAAGTCCTCCCAGTTCAAATCGCACAATTCCGAAGCCCGGAGTCCAGCGTAGTAAAAGGTTTTGAGAATCAACTTGTTGCGATCGCACGGCTCTAGAGCAATCATCATCATCACTTCGAGTTCAGAGAGGATTTTCTGCGAGAGTGTATCCTTCGGCTTTGGCGTAGTCAGGGCAGCAGCAGCGTTAACCGGGATAAGCCCGGTGCGGTGAGCGAAAGATAGTAGACTTTTCACAACAGATATATAGGTGCGACGGGAGGAAGGGGATAGCTCCTTTCCTTCCAACGTATCAGAGAAGCTTTGAAAATCTTGCAGAGTAAGCCACTGAAGGGGTTTATCAATGGTAGTTAGCAACAAATTGGCGACACGACGGTAGAGAGCCGCCGTGTCTTTAGACTTGCCGTGAACCCACAAATCAATAAGTTGGTCGGTGGCAGTACCGGGAGCAATGACTTGTGGGGCGGGTGGATTTGAAACTGCGAGAGTCATTTTGGGCATGACTGAATATTACATTATCAGGGTTATGTCATATTCAAATATTCTAAAATGCCCGATCCTTTTAGAGAGGGAGCGGGTTACTGCGACTCACTAACTGGCGACCGGCCGGTCGAACTCTGTGACCAGGGCTTTCAACCTCCGAGCTATATTGGCTTTAGTGCCACGTGCATCCGTGCCTTTCAACTTGGCGAGCGAGCGCAACGATGGCAACGGCATTTTGTTTAGGACTTGCTGAATATCCCCCTCCTGTAGCGCCTGCTCAATATTGTCTCCGTGTAAAAGTTCTGGCTCGGTCGGTGCAGTAGCTGTAACTTGAACCTTAACCACTGTATTGGTTTTATCCGGGCGGGGGGCATACGGTGTAGTTGGTGCTGGCGCGGGTGCTGTGGCTGTGGCGATCGGCTATGTGTACTACTATAGGCTCCTATAATTTACCAGTTACGGGGTTACATAAAAGTAGGATATATGGGAAAATGCAGACAGGGCAACGCTTGTGTCAAAGTTTGTCAAAAGTGGCATAAGAGGGACTTGCTTTTCCATAAGTTACATATATACACGGGCGTGCGGATGCGTATACACGGGCGAGTGCGTGGATGTGGACAACCAAATACGGATGGCTTATACAACCTTTTAAGTAGAATAAAATACGTAATCTACTACCGTTGGGACGCTTGAAACGGTAGTCTATTAAAAGGGTTATATAAACGAATTAGGAGATACCTAACGTAGAATAAGATATGTAATCTGCTACCGTTAGGACGCTTGAAACGGTAGTCTATTAAAAGGGTTATATAAACGAATTAGGAGATACCCAACGTAGAATAAGATATGTAATCTGCTACCGTTAGGACGCTTGAAGCAGTAGCATAATAGGAGGGTTGTATAAACGAATTAGGAGATACCCAACATGGCACAACAATCAATCCCAGCGGTATCACAAGGAGTAGTTAAGCTACCCGACGGAAGGACGTTTAATCTTGAATCTACAGAAGGCGCTGAGTGGCTCGATTCCTCTACTTCTTTTAGGTTTGAGTCCTCTCATGGCAGCAAACCTTTCACCGCCCGCAGGCAAGAAACGAGAGGTATAGGCTACTGGTATGGTAGTAGAAAGGTAGAGGGGCGGGTACATAAAAAGTACATAGGCAAAGCTGAAGGGTTAACTATCGCTCGGTTGGAGAGAGTGGCAGAAGAGTTAACTAATGTGGAACCTAAAGAGGTAGGAGAAAGAGAGTATAAGACGGTAGGAGATAACGCACCTAACGGTCGCCTAGATGCTCTTGAGGTACGGTTGCGGGCAATGGAGGAACTGCTGGGAAAAGTCTCGGCTTGAGTGTTTCTGAATCAGCAGCGCTCAAGCCTGACACGGTGGTAGAAACAGAGTTGTCTAACGAATTAGGCAACCTGAGAGCAGAGAACGAAAAACTGAAGCAAGATTTAACAACCGAGCACGAGAATTACTCTGCGCTTCTCAGTGCTAATAAGCGGGTAAAGGATGACCTTGAACAAGAATTAGCAGAAGCCCGCGCGGACTACGCCCTGCTTCTAGAATCTAGTACCACAGTGGCGGATAATCTGCGAGAGGATATTCGGCAATTGCGATCGCAACTCGAAGCCGAACAGGCCGTTCGCCAGCAAGTCCAAGCTGAACTCTCCGACCTGGAAAAACGACTGGATGCTGCCGAACGGAAGCCCGCACCAGAAATGGAGTTATCAGACAAAGCCGGTAAAGTTGCCAGCTTCTTTAAAACTCTGCTAGCCAAAGATACCAAGCTGGTCAAAGATATAAAGCAAGATAAAGACGTAAAGCTACCCAAGGATACTATCTCGAAAATTGAGGAGATTTTAGGAGGTGGCGATGGATAAATTGGATGAGTATAAATGGTGGGGAAAACCCGGCGAACCTCCCCAAAATCTCAAAATCAAAAAGCAGCTCGCAGAACTGGGTTTATCGCCCCTAAAAGCAGTCGGAATTATCAGGGCGCAAAAGTACGACGTTTTGCTCTATGACCCCGATAACCCAGAATCTTGCCGCCCAAAAAGAAAACCGACAGAAAAGCAGCCAACGGAAGCAAAGCCAGCAACAGCAGCGAAAGCTAAGCGGGGTAAAGCAAGTAAAGGCGCTAGTTAATGTTTAGTAACCGTCTAGCATTAAATTTTCGCAATTCAACCCAAACCATACCGATCGCCATTCCTTGACCTTTATTACAAAGAAGTAAATTAACAGGGACGATCGGCTAGACCGAATAGAAGCAATCCTTGCCGCCACCGGTGTTCAGCAACAGGCAAATACGGCCGCCATTGACCGACTGACTAATCGTGTTGACCGGATTGCGGTGCAGCAACAGGCAAACACGCTCGGCGATCGGGCGGCTGTCCGTTCAAACCAGCGCCAACACCGCAGCCATTGACCGACTGACAGAGCGCGTTGACAACATTGCGGTACAACACCAGGTCAGCAGCGAACTACTCGATCGTTTAGTAGATCGGGTAGTTCGCATGGTTTCAGCAATTGGGAGCCATCAAGAAGCGCTGAGGCTGATTTCTCAGCAGCACAACGAATGGCGGGAGCAAATGCGAATCATTCAGACCGAAATTCGCGACATCTGGCAGTACCTCAACAACCAGCTCCGAAACCGTGGCAACGGCGGCGGGCAAAACTGAAGCGGCTGCCGATCGAGCGCGGGTGTGGGGAATTTAGGGGCGATCGGCTTCTTAACTTGTTTGTTATAAAAATTCACTAAACTTGAGAACTTACCGAAAGCAAACAATCCTTTAACTGCCTATATGTGTGCTTTCGAGCGAACTTTCTCACGGGCTAAAGTTACTTCATAGAAGATAGTGAGCTACTATAAGTTTTTTTGAAAAAAGCCAAAAAAAACTTATAAAGTTAAAGGATTTCAATTGTCATTCGGGATTTTGAAAGAACCTACTCTATCAAAGTATTTTTTTTTTTTTCTTACTACGTAATAATTACACCGATAATTTGAAGTAGTTGAAAAGGGGAAAAGCTGTTATGCTACCTTCAATTCATCAATTAAATTTTTATTTTGCTCTCTCGCCAGAGTTGATTCAAATGCTGAACGAATATTCTGCATTTCTTGAAGGATGTATTTCGATCTGTCTTTGTTAAGGAGGCTTTATGGATTTACCGGGCGTCATCTCGACCGACACCTGGAATCAGACGCCCAAAAGCAATTTCAACAAAAAGATGCGCTGGGAGCATAAAGCTCTCAGCGCATCTTTTTGTTATACAATCTATTTAACTTTTGTCGTGCGTCCGTGGAAAGAACACGACAAGGTTCGTTGGAGCTACCACAACTAATCAGCCTCCTATGGAGAGGCCAACTACCCTTATGATGCCATACCTTGTAATAAAAATAAAGCGCCATTTTAGCGTTGCTTTGCCGATTAATGCTGTCGGCAGCGGTTCGATCGCAGGTTCCCCGAATTCTGACACCGCCCCTAGCTTTCATAGCTTCCAAAAGTCTTCAAACAAGGGCTTTAACTCAATTTCACAAGAATTTCCGCAAAATACGACAACTAACCGTGGATTTTCTGCTGTTGGTTTTGAAGCTGTGATCGGGGGTGCGGTGTAATGGTTGCACAATTACCTCAAGTATCACTGAAGATTTCTCCCCTACACCTGGCAGAATGGGTTAAAGAGTCGGGCGTCAGTGAGGCGATCACCCGATTAAACGTTCAATCCCTCACGGATCGCACCATTATCGGCCGTCGGCTCGGATGGAAAAAGTATCTTGACAAGAATCCCCTCGGTTGGTGGGTGTCCGGACTTGACTTAAGCACAATGAAGCTTCAAAGCTTCGGACAGTTCAAGCCTGATGAACCTGTTGTGTTGTCGGCAGAGGATGAGGACGGCGCAAAATATATCACTGCAAAAGGAGGGTACGATGCGATCGCACTTCAGCACACAGAGAAAGATTTTTGGCAGCGGGTTTTAGATGACCCGTCTATCCCAGTCCCCCCAGCAGAAGGCACAAAAAAAGCAGGGGCGCTTATGACCTGCGGATATGCCTCGCTCGCAGTTTGTGGCGTAGAAATGGGACTGAGAAAGGGTAAGCTCGTTCCCAACTTGGCAGCCGTAGCAGTGCAAGGGCGGCCGATACCGTTAGTCTTTGATATGGATATCCTGCACAAAAAAGAAGTGCAGCTCGCTTTGAAAAAGTTGGCTACAGTTCTTGTACAGCGAGGGTGTATCGTAACGGTTGCAATGTGGAATCCTGAACTGGGTGTAAAAATAGACGACGTAAAGGCAAACCACGGCCCGGAGATGGTGAAAAAGATTATGGCTGATGCAATCCCTTACTCTCAATGGCTCAAAAATCTAGAAGCTCAAATGGGAGAGTCTGGCAAAAACAAGAGCAATAAGAAGGCTAGCTCCAAACCCCCTAGTGCACGTAAAATCGCTGCTAAAATAGCCGAACAGTACGCCTCAAGCTGGAAATTTGATGACGAACAAAAAACGTGGCGAATTTGGACGGGCAAGCATTGGGAGAAAACAGGAATCGGAGCATTTACCAGCTTACTCAAAACTACGTTAGATGCGAGAAATATAAACTACACCGGAAGTGCGTACATTGAGGATGTTCGGAAATTGCTAGAGTACGATTTACGTCAAGTTCGTTGGCAAACGTGGGACGTGATTCGATACATCAGTTTCAAGAATTGCGTCTTAGATACTCACACTGGCTCGACCTTACAACATTCACCAGGCATGGGATTTACGGCGTTTTTGCCCTACGAATACAAGCCCCTAGAAGGCGATTTAAGCAATGCTCTAGAAGCGCTGCGAGTAAATTGTCCTTCTATTAACAAGTTCTTCCGCACGGCGATGCAGGATGACGAGCGCAAGATTTTCAAGCTCTTAGCAATTACTAACGGGATAATCAAGCGGCGCTTTCATGATTTGCAGATGTTTGTACATTTTGCTGGCGCCCCTGGCGGTGGCAAGGGGACAACCGCCCGATTGATGCAGAAAGTAGTAGGTAGAGACAATTTTAAAGGCTGCCAATTGGAGCGGCTTAGTGACGGGAGTACAAGGGCCTCAGTAGTTGATAAGCAGCTAGTAGTTTTCCCAGACGAAAGGAAGCCAGTAGGTATTGATTCAATACTTAGCTTTACAGGTGGCGATGTGATTAGTTACCGAGAATTGCACACACCAGCCGCTGATGCTTTCTTTTATGGGTGCTTCCTCATCTGCTCGAATAAGCCGATTTTTGTAGGTGACACCACTGGGCTAGACCGTCGCTTGTGTTTGGTTCATTTTGACAACCCTATCCCTACCGAGAAACACAACCACGCCTTTGAGGATGAATTTGATGCTGAAATACCTGCCCTTATTGCTATTGCCCTCTCATTGCCTGATTTTGCCGTCACCCAAGCAATACGCGGTAAGGGGGCTAGCCAGATTGTTGAATTCAAAGCTAAAGAATGGGAGATGAAAGTCGAAACAAGCTCAGTAGCAGCCTTTTTTGATGCAGAACTGGTACTCGACCCTGCTAGTAATGTTCCTGTTGGGAAGCTCTACGACGCTTATAAATGCTTCTGTGAAGATGGCGGATTGTCAAAATTTAGCATCGTAAAATTTCCCCGATTGCTCGCTGATCTCTTGGCAGATGAAAAGTTATCCCCCAAACGTCATCAGGGACGAGTTGCATATTTTGAGGGACTGAGGATAAGACGTGCAGAAGACTCTCACCCAACACACTCTCAAACCTTGGCTGATGCTGCGGGAGTTGATGCGGGAGTTAGCGGGAGTTTAGCGGGAGTTGGTGTGGGAGTTAAACCCTTACCAGATATACATCAGCGGGAGTTGCGGGAGTTAGACACTAAAGTTTTGGCGAAAAACGAAAATGATGATTGTTTGCTAGGTGCCGAGGAAAGCGAAAACGATGATTGCTCACAAAATGAGGGAAAAAGTAATTTAGAAATAGATTTACCCCTCGCAACTCCCGCAACTCCCGCTAACCCTTTACCAATGGGGAACATAACTCCCGCACCAACTCCCGCTAAACTGGTGCAGAGTACCCTCCAAACTCCCGCACAACTCAACGAAGATGAGCGTGACCTGGTGGAAATGATTCGGATAGCAACGGCAGAACCCGACCCCGAATCTGCACGACGGGCAGCGGCCGACATCTTGCCAATTCTTAAAGATGTCTGTGCCAACGGAGCTGCAAATCGTGAGAAAGTTTGGGCCGCGCTGACCGATTCGGAGCGAGCGAGATTCTCGGAACTGACGACGAAGCCGATCAGCAACAACTCCCAGGAACCGGAACTCCCCCAACCAGTGCCAGAGCCAGAAATTATCGCCCCCGCCGATGCCGAAAAACTGCGAGAAATCGCAATTGTTTGGTGGCCGGAACTCTATCCCGCACAAATGCAAAGTTTGCTTGCCCAGATGTACGCATGGGGTGCACCGGGGGCTCTGTATGACGCGGCCACCATCACTGCCTGGTTAGCGGGGGAAGACGCTGTTACCCGCAAGCGGATATCCGAACTGATGCAGCGCCGTTAGACCTTATGACAGAGTAATAAAAACAGTGCAACCCGTTTGATAAGGGTTGCGCTGCTGCACCGATGGAGTGACAATTGTCGCAGGCGACGCATCCGGTTGCGTATGTTTTTTGCGACTAGAAGGAATTGCTGAGTAGGCGTTGCTGATTCACGGTAGAAATAAACTTTTCGTTTGATGTTACAAAACTCACTCTACTTGGCTTATAGCCATTCCGAAAACTTGAATTCATACCTGTATTCAGCAACGCCTAATAAAGGAGATCGCGCACGCAATACTTGCAGAGGTCAAGATTTAGCTGAATAACCTTTAACCCCTAAGATTGAAGGATGAACTTGGAGGCAAGCCTGCTTATGTCTTGGTGGAAAAAACCATTAATTGCTATGACGGTTTTACTGGCTACAGGATTCAGCTATCCAGCAACCGAGGATTCAACCTCAGCACAAGGCGAGATATCGCACATCCAGACTATCGCATTCGCTGAATGGAAATTACTATCGCCAAAAGAAGAGCAATTTTCAATCCTAATGCCCATCGGAAACATCGAAAAAAACTTAATGGGGAATGGAACCAAAAAAGATTACACAGTCCGCACAGAGCAAGAAGCTTTCAGCGTACTCTTGTGGGATATGTCAGCAAAAGTGAGGGGAAACGAGGCGAACCTACTAGCCGACATAGCGGCGAAACCACAATCGAATTATAGGCTTATTAGCCAACGAAAATTTGCGTTGAACGGCAATCCGGGAATTGAACTAAATTACACCAGCGAGAAATATCCAAATCAGAAGCTAATAAAGCGCTGCATCATTGCACAAGGAACCTTGTATCTAATCATCGTGGTGTCAGACTCGCCAACCCGAGCCAAAACTTTCCTGGATTCGTTTCGGTTAAAGTGAGTTTCGGCAGCAGTGAAAATACAACTCCCCAGAGTGATCGGGATTTAGGTCACTGAATCAGTATCCGATGTCAGGATTTAACTGAATTTATGAAGTACAGCGTACAAACCGGAATCGGGGCAGGCACGGGGGTGCTGCCCCTAAAACCGAGTTGTTTGTACTTCACGAACCTGCAAAAGTGCAGTAATAATCAAGTTTCAGCATCATCTTCAAATGAAATCACCCTCAACGGTTCCACAATTGGTTCGGGCAGAATTCCGGCCGAGAGCGACTGCAACGCTTCCAAAGCCGGAGCCACCTTCTGAGAAGGAGTGCG
>NZ_JAUBRK010000105.1:0-13188 GCF_036701825.1 Microcoleus sp. MOSTC5
ATTTAACAGGCTTCTCAATTCACATATCATTTTCAGTCTTTTTTGTCAACTCCTAATACTGAACCGACGCCCTAGGGGGAAATTTAACAGCTTATACCGGACAAATATTACTGGGAAGTGTGCAAAGTCCCGGTTTAGTACAATTTGAACCAACCGCTTTAGGTATGAATTTAAACTACAGCAATATTCAGAACTTCGGCAACATTGACATCAACAGTTCGTTGATAAATACCAGCGGATTAGGAGGTGGAAAAATTGACATTAGAGGTGGAAATGTTACCGTCAATAGTTCGGGAATTTATGGACTGACATTAGGAAATATTGATGGTAGAGGCATTGATATCAACGCCCAAAACTTGCGCGTACAGGGGGGGTCGCAAATTTCCACCTCGACACTGGGAGATGGGAAAAGCAGCGATATCAACATCCGCGCTACTAACTCAGTAGAAATTATTGGGTTGGGAGTGGAAAACTATCAGAAGAATGTAGAGATTTTTGCGATATCTGGGACACTCGATCCCTTTAGTTCTGTAGTCGTTATGCTGACTGGTACTATTGGTAGTGGAGCAGCCGGAGACATTAACATTGAAACTGGACGGCTGCTGGTGCGCGATGGAGCAGCGATCGGTGCCCCCACTTTTGGTACTGGAAATGGCGGAAATCTGACTATCCGAGCTAACACTGTCGAGATCGTCAGTTCAGCCTTCGATAATGGAACACTAAAAGGAAGCACTGGTCAAAGCGGAAACACTACTGTTGAAGCCCAACGATTAACACTACGCGATGGCGCTGCTTTGATCAACTTCAGCCTCAGTGACGGAGCATCGGGGGATATCACTATTAAAGCTTCTGAATCTGTAGAATTGTTGAGGAGTCTCCCTTTTAGTGTCGCGCAAACTCGGATCGGCATGGACACTTTGCGTGGGAATGGGAAAGCTGGGGATATTACCATTGACACTAAACGGTTAACTGTTTCTGAGGGAGCCACAATTGGTTCATCGACGGGTGCGATTACTGGCGAAGTCGTGTTTTCTACGAGTGGGGGGCAAGGCGGAAATTTAACTTTGAAAGCTTCAGAATCTATAGAAGTGAGCGGCGAATCTGGAGTTTTGGGGAATGCTGGCTATGCACCAAGTTCTTTGGCTACTCAAACTATAAGCTCTGGTAGGGGTGGAGATATCCACCTCTCAACACCTAAATTAACTGTGCGAAATGGGGGGATTATTTCTGCGGCTTCTTTGGGTGTAGCAGATGCAGGAGATATTACAATTAATGCCGATCGCGTAGAAGTGCAAGGCATTGGGAGTAACAGTGGGTTTAGAAGTGGAATTGAGGCTTCGGCTGGTAGGGCATTTACTTTAGTCAATCCCAATGCTACCGGGAATGCGGGTTCGTTGAATTTGAATGTTAATCAATTGATTGTCCGGGATAGTGCAGTGGTTAATGTTCAGTCTTTAGGCACGGGAAGGGCTGGCAATATTAACATTTTAGCTAACTCAATTGCCCTAGACAATAAAGCCAGCATTGACGGTACAACTGACGCAGGCGGTGGGGGAAATATTAACATCAGGGCGCAAGATATCCAGTTACGAAGAGGTAGCAGAATTACAACGGATGCGGGCATTTCTGAAGGTGGAAATATCAGAATTAATAGCGAGATATTGGCTACTTTACCTAATGAAAATAATGACATTACTGCTAATGCTCGGACAGCTAGAGGCGGTCAAGTTACAGTGAATGTACCAAATATCTTTGGTTTTACAGCCGTTACCCGCGAACAAGCAATAAGTCGTTTTGGATTAACTGATGCTGAATTTGCAGCTTTACAAGTAAATCCAACTTCTTTACTTCCTACTAGCGATATCGCCGCGATTTCTCAACAGTCTGGCCCCGCTTTACAAGGGGCGGTGACATTTAGTGCTTCTGGGGTGAATCCTGCTCAAGGTTTAGTGGAACTGCCGCAAAATGTTGTCGATCCGGCTGCGTTAATTGCTGCAAATCCCTGCACGCAAGAGGCCGGGAGCGCATTTAACGTCACTGGGAAAGGAGGAGTGCCTCCAAGTCCTAATGATGCCCTCAGCAGCCCTCTATCGCCGTTGCCTTGGGTGGAAGAGGCAGGAAGTTCGGCAACGAGCAATGTAGAGGATTTAACCGATGTAACCGATCGAGGGAAGAAGGACGAAGGGGAAATCCCCGATCGGGAAGTTGTTCCGGCGCAAGGTTGGGTGGTGAATGCGAAAGGAGAAGTTACGCTTGTTGCATACAATGCGGGTAATGCTGCTGACGATCGCAATCCTCGACCGATTTCTGTTTGTGTACCGCGTTAAAATGAGTTTTTTTAACCGCAGATGTAGGCGGATTAACGGGGATTAACGCAGATAAAGGATAAGATGTATTTGGGTTAATTAGTATGTGTCTCTGCGGTTGTAATTTTATTTTCTAAATATGAAGTTTACCCGATCGCTCCGGCAAGTAATTCTGTTATTTGTGATTTCCTGTCTGCTAGCAGTTGCGATTCCTCCCGGAATTGCTCAGGTTAATCCACCACAAGCGGTGCAGCTTGTCCGACAAGCTCGAACTCTGTACCGAGAGGAACGTTTTTCGGAAGCTGTACCGCTGTTGCAGCAAGCGGCGGCGCAGTTTGAGACAAAAGGCGAAAATCTCGATCGCGCCACAGCTTTGAGCAATTTAGCTGCAACCTACGGGCAATTGGCGCTTTGGGAAGAAGCAGAAAAAGCTGTAAATTCGAGTTTGTCGGCTGTGCGAACACAACCCCAAACTTCGGAACAGCAGCGGATTTTGGCTGAAACTCTCAACATTCAAGGACAGTTGCAACTCGAACGGGGGCAGACTCAAGGTGCGATCGATATTTGGACGCAAGCTGCTAAAATTTTCGAGCAGATTGATAGTAAAAATCAACTTTTTCAAGTTCAAATTAATCAAAGTCGGGCTTGGGAAATTCTCGGACTTTACCCCAGAGCTTGCAAAATGCTGTTAGCTTCTTTCAAGCTGGAAAACCAAACTTGCGAAGTTTCGACAGCGGGTTTGGAAACTTTGAAAAATCAGCCTGTTTCTCTCGAACAAGTCCGGGCAATTCATGCTTTAGGGCGGGTGCTGCGGGTTTTGGGACAACTGGAACGTTCCGAGGATTTGCTGTCAGCGGGACTGGAAGCAGCTCAAAAATTAGGTGCCCGGCCAGAAGAGGCTGCAATTTATCTCAATTTGGGGAATACGGTACGGGCTAAAAGCAATAAACCGGGTTTGACACCCAAACAGCGGGCTGATTTTGAACGCTTGGCCCTTGAATATTATGCTCGATCGACCGAGGCGATGCCGGAGCGATCTCTTTTACAAATTCAGGCGAAGTTAAACCAATTGAGTTTGTTGGTCGATCGCAAAAATTGGTCTGAGGCACAAGCTTTGTGGCGTTCCATCGAACCTCAAGCCGCTCAATTTGGGTCGAACCGCGCCGGACTTTACGCTCAAATTAATCTAGCGCAAAGCTTGATGAAATTAGCTCAGTCGCCTGCGGAAACTTTGAGTTTAAGCGATATTGACAAAATGCTCGATCGCTCTGTCGAACCAGCAAAGAGTTTGGGCGACCAACGCATACTAGCTTATATTCTGGCAGCTAAAGGCAAACTATCGGAAATCCAAAATCAGTATCAGAAAGCGGAAAATCTTACAATTGAGGCTTTGAGTTTAGCACCGGGGTTTCAATCTCCCGATATTGCTTACCAATTGTTTTGGCAACTGGGACGGATTCGGAAAGGTCAGGGGAATACAGAAGGGGCGATCGATCAATATACTCAAGCTGTCAATATCTTGTCTTCTCTGCGGGGCGATTTGGTGACAGTCAATCCCGAAGTGCAGTTTTCGTTTCGGGAAAGTGCCGAACCGGTTTATCGGGAATTAGTCGGGCTGCTTTTGCAAGAGGAATCTCCCAGTCAAGCTAAATTGAAACTGGCGCGCCAAACGGTGGAATCTTTGCAGTTGGCGGAATTGGACAACTTTTTTCGGGATGCTTGCGCTGATGCTAAACCAAAGTCGATCGAGGAAATCGATCCGACAGCGGCGGTGATTTATCCGATTATTTTGAGCGATCGTTTGGAGGTAATTTTGTCAATTCCCGGCAAACCCCTGCGCCGCTACACTACTGTGAAGTCTCAAGCCGAGTTGGAAACTGCCTTCAGACGAGCCAAAAATGTCATCAGGCCTGCTGCTTTCCCCCGCGACAGGAGGCAACCCGTCGAACAGGTTTATGACTGGTTGATCCGCCCTGCAGAGGCGGATTTGACCGCCGCCGGGATTAAAACCCTGGTATTTGTACTCGACGGTTACTTGCGCAATCTGCCGATGGCGGTGCTGCACGACGGTGAAAAGTTTTTGGTAGAAAAATACAGTATTGCTTTGGCGCCGGGATTGCAATTGCTGGCACCGAAACCCCTGAACAAAGTCAAGTTAAGAGTGCTCACCGCTGCCCTTTCGGAAGCGCGTCAAGGCTTCTCGGCTTTGCCGGGGGTGAAGGAGGAAGTTGAACAAATTGCAGCCGAGATGCCGGCGAGTTCGCTGCTGAATGAAGATTTTGTCAGCGGGCGGTTGCACGATCGAATTAAAGCGGTGTCTTACCCGATCGTCCATTTGGCAACTCACGGTCAGTTTAGCTCCAATGCGGCGGATACTTTTATTGTGACTTGGGATCAGAAAGTGAATGTTAAGGAGTTCGATCGACTGCTGCGAGCCCGCACTGGGGAGAAACAACAGCCGATCGAACTTTTGGTTTTGAGTGCTTGCGAAACTGCTTCGGGCGATAACCGCGCGGCTTTGGGTTTGGCCGGGGCCGCAATTCGATCGGGTGCCCGCAGCACCGCCGCCACCCTTTGGCAAGTCAACGACGAATCTACAGCTATCTTTATGACTGAGTTTTACCGGCAGCTTGCTTCTTCTAAAACCAGCAAAGCTGAAGCCCTCCGCAACGCTCAATTAACGCTGCTGAAAAACAAACAGTATCAGAATCCGTATTTCTGGGCACCTTTCGTGCTAGTGGGGAATTGGCAGTAATTTATTTGAAGGCAGAGGAAAGAAGGCAGAAGGATTTAGGGCGTTGCTGAATAAAGGTATGAATTCAAGATTTCCCAATTGCTATAAGCCCGCTTGAGGGTGAGTTTTGTAACTTCAAGGGAAAAGTTGATTCATACCGCGAATCAGCAACGCCTAATTCATTACCTCAAGTTTGGTGATGTTCCCTGTACCCGCGCGCTTCATCCCTTAATTCAGCAACGCCTAAAAGATGTCATATCAATTCCGTTAGCATCGGAATGATATAAACGGAGGACACGGCAGTGCCGTTTCCTCTATATCATGCCGGTGCAGCCGGAATTGATATCAAATGGGTTATATGAATGGGTACAGATTTTCAACTCAACAGTTGCATCCTTTGTTGAGTAAGAGTTTTAGGACTGTTAGTACATTTGTATGGGGGAAGTCGAGTTTATTAACAGGGGATACGGGCTGCAACTCTGATTAGATATAGTTTCTCGGCCTCTTTGTCGCCCTCCCAGCTTAATTAGGCAAGATTTGAGAGCCAGGTGGCGTTTCGTTTGCCTGATTTAGCCTGATGATAATAATTTTGTGATAATCGCGACCACTGCTTCGGGGTCAACAGGTTTGGCAAGGTGACGTTGAAAGCCTGCTGCGATCGCCTGCTGTCGATCCATCTCTCCAGCATAGGCAGTCAGGGCGATCGCTGGAATTTGTCCGCCTTGCTCGATCGGCAGGCTGCGAATGTGACGCATCAGCATATAGCCATCCATTTCTGGCATCCCAATATCACTGACAACGATCTCTGGAACCGCTTGGGAAAATGCTTGCAGTGCTTTGGTTGCAGAGGCAACGCTGGTGACGGTCGCCCCCGCTTGTTCTAAAACAAACGCTACAAACTCGCGTGAGTCTGCCTCATCATCCACAACTAAGACATGAATGCCACTTAAATCTCCGGTTGAGTCGGATGGCTGCTCGATCGCTGGCAATTCACGAGAGCGAGGCGCCAGCGGAATGCGAACTGTAAAGATAGCTCCTTGTCCTTCACCCTGGCTCTCAACCGCGACTGTTCCCCCATGCAGCTCTACAATTTGCCGCACGATCGCCAGTCCTAATCCCAATCCACCAAACTTGCGGGTGGTGGCTCCATCTTCTTGCCGAAAATGCTCGAAGACATAGGGCACAAAATCAGAGCGAATCCCTTTGCCAGTATCGGTAACTTGAATTTGAGCGTGCGTTTCATCCAAAGTGAGGGTGATAGCGACTTGTCCCTGGTGAGGTGTAAATTTGACTGCGTTAGACAACAGATTCCAGACCACCTGCTGCAACCGCCCAGCATCGCCGATTACGATGCCAACACTCGGTAAAATCTTTGTATAAATTTGAATGGCTTTCGCTTCTGCGGCCAAGCAAACCGTTTCTAGGGCTTCAGAAATGACGGCACTGAGATCTACAGGCATCACGGTTAAACTGAGTTTGCCGCGCAAAATCCGGGAGATGTCGAGCAGATCGTCAATCAGTTGCACTTGGAGTCGGGCGTTACGCTCGATCGCCGTCAATGCCGTTGCGGTTTTTGCCGCATCCAGTTTTCCTTGCTGCAAAAGTTTTGACCAGCCAAGAATCGGATTGAGGGGCGATCGCAATTCATGGGAGAGTACGGCTAAAAACTCATCTTTGATCCGGTTGGCGCGATCGGCAGCTTCTCGTGCAACTTGCTCTTGCGCCAGCAGTCGTTCCCGTTGAGTTTCAGCTTGCTTTTGCCTCGTGATATCACGTGAAATTGCCATCAGTTGAGTCACCTCCCCAGCGGTATTCCGCACGGGCGTGATGATGCTATCCCACCACTTCGGTGTACCTTGGTGAGTGGGAAGATAGCCTTGAAACTGACCTGTATTGCCTGCTTTGGCAGCCGCGATCGCACTCTTGGCATTTTCATAATTTTCGCCTTTCCAAAAGTCAAGCCAGCAGGCGTTCAGAACCAGCGTCGGATCGTCGATTTCCAACAGGCGCAACCCGCCTGGATTGATATAGACGATTTCGCTGTTGAGCGTCAAAACTTTAATGCAGTCCTTGCTGCTCTCTAAAATGCGTTGCTTTAGCTCCTCACTGTCGCGCAAGGCTGCTTCAGCGCGGGCGCGTTCGGCTGCCGCCCAAGTACGATCGGCAACTTCTTCCACCAGAGACACCTCGTCCTGTGTCCAAGCTCGCGGCTCGGATGTGTGGACTGCCAGCCCCGCTACAAACTCGCCTTCCTTGACCAGGGGTATACCGATGTATGCCCCAATCTGGCTCGCGGCGTAGGCCGATCGCTGCTCTGGAGATAGGTTGGGATCGGCTTCCACATCGGATGCGACCACAGGGCAACCCGTGCGGTACGCTGCAAGCAGCTTTGGCCCGAACGAATCAATCGCGTAGTTGCCAGCCATTGTTTCGGCTCCGTTGACATAATCACGCTCAACGACGTAATCAGCGCCGCGAACCTCGAAGTATGCTACCCGATTCGCGCCGAGATATTCGCCCAGCACGCGGCTGGCTGTAGCCTGAATCTCGACGGGATCGGCAAGCGGACGCAGCGCATCGGCGAGAGAGACGCGGAAAGCATCAAATTCGGCGGCTCGCCGCAAAACTTCTTCTGCCCGTTTGCGATCGCTCGTGTCGGTGAACAAAAGGGCAAACTGATGATTTTGCGGTTCGCCTACTCGAAAAGCGTTGACATCAAACCACTGATTCATCGCGACGGATTCATTCTCAAACCGCACGGGTTCACCCGTCTGCACGACTTTGCCATAGATCTCAAACCAGTGCGCTTCCAGATCTGGAACCAGTTCCAGCGCCGTTTTCCCGACTGCATTCTGAAGTCCCGTCATCTTTTCAAAGATCGGATTGACTTCCAGAATGCGATAATCAATCGGTTCACCGTTATCGTCAAACAGCATTTCGCAGAGGCAAAAGCTTTGGTCGATCGACTCAAACAGCGTCCGGTAGCGTTCTTCCGATTGACGCAGGGTTGCAGCAGTTTGAATCTGCTCGGTAACATTTTTGAAATAAACGGTGATACCGTTTGGGGCGGGGTAGGTGCGAACTTCGTACCAGCGATCGTGGTCGGGGTAAAACGCGGTCAATGATGCAGGCACACGATCGCGCATGGCGCTCTTGTAAATCTGCTGCAACTCATGGCCAATCAGTCCTGGATACTCTTCCCATAAATTTTTGCCAATCAAATCGCCTGGAGCGCGATCGAACAATACTCCGGCGGAGCGATTGACGTAGGTGAACCCCCAGTTCTCATCCAGGGCAAAGAACGCTTCAGCGATGCTCTCCAGAATATTCCGAGTCTGCTCCTCACTTTCGCGCAAGGCTTGTTCTGCCCGTTTGCGATCGGTGATGTCTCGCGTCACGCCTGCTACTGCATCTACTGCGCCGTTTATCCCTAAAAGCGGTACAAAAATGTATTCATAGGCGCGTGTGCCGATTGCGCTAGTGTAGAGCGATTCATCCTTGAGCGGCTGGCGCGTGGCGATCACCTGTTGAATCTGTTGCTGATGTCGGGTCGCTAAATCGGTGGGATAATCCAGCTCAAAAAAGTTCTTTCCCAAAGCTTCATCCGAAGTTTTCAGCCAAAGATTGAGCAACGCCGGACTGACATACGTGAACCGTCCCGCCAAATCAAAAGTGTAAATAAAATCGGGAATTGCAGCTACGATCGCGTCGAATTTCCGCAGTTGCTTTTCGAGTTCGGTGCGGCTCTGGCGTAATGCGGCTTCAGCACGCGCACGCTCGACGGCTGCCCACGTTTGCTCTGCTGTTTCCTCGACTCGTCTCACCTCGTCTTCCGTCCACGAGCGAGGGTTTGCCTGATGCACCGCCAGCAAGGCGACGAATCGATCGTTCTTAATCAGCGGCACATCAATATGCGCGGCAATATCGATCGCTTGATAACTTGCCTTCTGGCTGGCTGTGTATTTAGGGTAGTTCGCCACATCGGGAACGATCGCTGTTCGCCCTGCTCGATGGTCGTCTGTCAGGTTGCGTCCGAAGTCTTCCAGATGGTACAGCCCACTCAATTCGGCAACGCCGTTCGTGTAGTTTTTATGAACGATGACTTCCTTGCCACCGGGTAACACTTCAATATAAATGACGCGGCTTGCTCCTAGAGAATCGCCTAGAATGCGGGCAGCGGTTGCCTGAATCTCATTGGCATCAGTCAGCGGGCGCAGCGCATTGGTGAGCCTGACTCGAAACGCATCGGCTCGGGCAGTTTGATGCAAGGCATCTGTTGAGGGGCGCTCCTGTGGCAGATTAGATTCTAGCTGCGTCTTGTCTGGCTGCTGGGTTCGATCGAGTTCGGTCAACAGGATTTGCACGGCCGTTTTCAGGCTGCCCGACCAGGTTTCGACCGCCCCCAGTGAAGTTTGCGACCAATCGTGCGATCGCATCAACATCGCCATCTCGCTGTCGCCTGCAAATAATTTTTTAGGATCTGCCTCCTCTACTGCATCACTCACACACCCTACCTCTCTGAAAAATACTGAGAGAAAAGCTTTTTGCTGCCTTCTCGAACGACGATTGAAGAAGATTGACCCAGTTCCGCAACCAGCGTCCGAATTTGCCTTAAGGCTAAAGGGGAGGGTTGAATCCGTTTATTTTCCCAACGATTAATCGTCTCGTAAGCAACTCCCAGCGATTCTCCGAGTTGCACTTGGGTGAGTTGGGTTAGTTGCCGAAGTTCGCGAATAAGATGGCTAACCTCTGGTTGCACCAGTACAACACATTGTTTGGACACCGAACTTTTAGAAGATTTCATACAGTTTAAGTACATGACATCTGTCATATCCAATATCCGCTAAAAAGTAAGCAGGCCGATCTCCCTGAAGAAGGAGTTCTTAAACCCCATCGACCGTCTTGTACTTACGGGATGTTTAGATTCACTGCTTGTATTGATTGAAGTGAAGTTCGCGGAACTCAAACAAATTTCCAGCCCAAACAGAGCATAGAACTAGCTTTATAGAACCCATTTTGGATCTTTTCTTAAAAAATCAGGCGGACAAACAAGCCGTCTCACATAACTCAATAGCCACAAGACGAGAGATCGTGGGGCGATGGCGGCCAAAGATTTGAAATCCCAATGCCACAAGGCTTACGGTTATAACAACAGATCTCAAATGGGTTCCATAACGGATAGAAGTCCGAGGGAAGAAGGGCATTCGGCACTTATGCCACCAATCCCTCGCCAAAAAACCGGGTTTCTTAGAAAAATAAGGGGTTTAGCAACGAGGTAGCAAGCCAGGAACCGGGTTTCTCGGCCCTGGGTGTAAGTTTTGGAAAAATGCCGATCGCCAGTTCGTGTTCGTTTTTTGTTAAAGATTTGTAAACTGTTAGGAAGTGCTTTCCGCATCTAATATTTTTTCGAGGAGTCCCATGAAGCAACTTTTGATTGCTGAGCGCTTTTGCCTGATTGCCCACGTCTTGTCAATGGCTTTTGGATTGGCAGGGTTGCTGCTGATTTTACCCCGTCCCGAATTGGTGATGAGTTTGCCACCAGCAGGGCAAACGCTATTCCAGTGGGGGATGGCTGGGGGTGGAGTAGTTTATATCATCTTTGGTGCAGCAGCAGTTGCTCTCTATGCCTTTCGGACGTTGGGTTGGGGTGCAACTCTGGCTTTTTTACTGCCTTCTGTGTTTTTGTCCTTGAGTAGCGAGTTGTTGGGAACGAGTACGGGTTTTCCTTTCGGCCACTACCATTATTTGAGCGGTTTGGGCTACAAAATTGCAGGGCTGGTTCCGTTTACGATTCCCCTGTCGTGGTTTTATCTGGGACTGGTTTCCTATGTAATTGCTCGCGCTGGAGTAGGGGTTGGTAAAGGTAAGCTCAACTGGGTGCGCCAAATAGGGGCGATCGCCCTTGGTGCTTTGCTGCTAACAGCTTGGGATTTTGTACTAGATCCGGCGATGAGCCAAACTTCTGTGCCTTTTTGGGAATTTGAGGAAATTGGCGCTTTCTTTGGGATGCCTTACCGCAATTTGGCTGGCTGGATGGGTACGGGGGCGCTATTTATGTCTGTAGCAGCTTTCTTGTGGAGAAAAACACCGATTAAATTAGAGCGATCGGAATTGGGTTTGCCCTTAATTGTTTATTTGGTCAACTTTGCTTTCGGAGCAATTATCACTGTAACTTCGTTGGATTCTCGGTTCTGGTTCCCGACATCGCTAGCGGTGCTTCTGGGCGTAGTTCCGGCGATCGCGTTAAGCTGGATCGCTAAACCCGCAGCAGGTTACGTAACAGAAACAATGCCGTCTTTGGAGACATCTGTTCTCACGGCCCAAATTCCACCTGAGCCCGTGGGCGTTTCGCGTAAGTAAGTCGCTAGCGAGCAACCCCGGCTGATTTAGCAAAAATTTACACTAAATTTTGAGCTAGTTTAAAAACCCGGTTTCTACAAGAAACCGGGTTTTTCAGCGGCGATTTTTTCATAGGGTTTCCGGTAGCATCGGAATTATTAGCCAAAATTAGGACACGGCAGTGCCGTGTCCCTACAATATTATTTTCGGTAGGGACACGGCATTGCCGTGTCCTCTATATCATGTATGATTGCAACCGGAATTGATATTATTAGCCAAAATTAGGACACGGCAGTGCCGTGTCCCTACAATATTATTTTCGGTAGGGACACGGCAATGCCGTGTCCTCTATATCATGTATGAGTGCAACCGGAATTGATATTATTCCCAATTCCTGTAATATGTTTGAGACCAAAATATAATAATTTTTTTAAATTGATACCAATTACCAAAAAATGAACTGTAAATAAGCTCCCCACCCCTATCCAGTAAGTCATTCCCAATTCTTCAATTCTTCAATAGTATGGTTTTCCCGATCGCCCCTCACCTGTTCTCCCAACCGCTGACAAGTATCATCGCTGTCGCACTCTTGCTGCTGCAATTGCCCGCCGCAGCCATTCTGATGTCGCGTCTGATTAAAGGCCCATCGCGCATCCCGCCCCTGGAACCGGATTCGCCGACGCTGGATTTGTTAGGTGCTTGTACTGCGGTAGTACCGACTTTGAACGAAGCCGATCGAATTTCGCCTTGTTTGGAAGGATTAACCAGCCAAAGTTACGAACTCCGAGAAGCGATCGTGGTTGACAGCTATTCGGTAGACGGAACCGGAGATTTAGTCAAAGCCGCAGCACAAAAAGACCCCCGGTTTCGCTTGATTAACGACGATCCGCTGCCGGCGGGTTGGGTAGGGCGTCCGTGGGCGCTGAATGCGGGTTTTTTGGCAAGTTCCGAGAAGTGCGAGTGGATTTTGGGGATAGATGCGGATACTGTGCCGCATCCGGGTTTGATTGCGAGTTTGCTGAAGACGGCGGCGGCTGGAAATTACGATTTGATTTCGCTGTCGCCGCAGTTTATCCTCAAGTATCCGGGGGAGTTGTGGCTGCAACCTGCTTTGTTAATGACTTTGGTTTATCGGTTCGGGCCGACGGGCACTGGCGGGGATGTGCCGGAACGGGTGATGGCGAACGGTCAGTGTTTTCTCTGCAAGCGCGAGGTTTTGGTGGCATTGGGGGGCTATGAGGTCGCGAGGGGTTCGTTTTGCGATGATGTGACTCTGGCTCGCTATGCGGCTGCTAAGGGCTTTAAGGTGGGCTTTTTGGATGGGGCTAAGGTGTTGAAGGTGCGGATGTATGAGGGGGCGATCGAGACTTGGAATGAATGGGGTCGATCGCTGGATTTGAAAGATGCTGCTTCGGGCGGTCAAATTTGGGGCGATTTGTGGCTGTTGCTGGCGGTTCAAGGTTTGCCGGTGCCGATTGTGTTGTGCTATTTGCTGTTTGGTTCGCTGCCGCCGGTTGGTGTATTTCCGCACTTTTGGCTGTTGGGATTGAATGTATTTTTGGTTGCAGTGCGATCGGCTTTGTGTTTGGCGATCGCTCCTTCTTACGATACAACTCAGGCATCGGGTAAATGGCTGTTTTGGCTGTCACCTTTGGCCGATCCGCTGGCGTTTTTGCGAATTCTCATTTCTGCTTTAAATCAGCCTACTCAGTGGCGCGGCCGAAAGTATGAAGGGTCTTCTGGGTTTGAGGTGATAATAAAAACTAATTAGAAAAGCCAGCTAATAGTCGAGCTCGAAAATTGTCGAAA